>DATBMX010000449.1:0-4489 GCA_036554625.1 Aestuariivirgaceae bacterium | reverse complement strand
ACCCAAGAGGTGAAGCTGGACTGGAGCGAGGAGATCGATGTCATCGTCGGGGACTGGTACAAATCTGCTCCTTTCGGACAGATGATCTTGAGAGCAGCAAGGAAAACCCCAGACCTTCTGTCATCCGATTTGCAGCGCCTCGCGAAGCTTTGGCAGGGCACGTCATCGAGCATCGCACCAGTCTTGGAATTGATCGGGCGAATGTCGGAACGTTTCTCCGCCGTGATGGAAGGTTTCGATGCGTTCATGTGTCCTACCATGTCCGTTCCTGCCGTGCCTGCGGCGCAGAGCATGTGGGATGACGATTTTCGGATAGAGGGAAAGCGAGTGGATCCTGAGTATGGATATTCCATGACGCACCAGTTCAATCTGCTGGGCAATTGTCCTGCCATCAGCATTCCCTCGGGCTTGAGCAGTTCCGGCGTGCCGACCGGCCTGCAGATCGTCGGACGTCCCTTCGATGATTTGACCGTGATCCGCACGGCCTGGGCCTTCGAAACCGCCACAGGACCTTGGTATGCGCATGACAGGGCGCGTCCGCGTCTGCCGCTAAACGTAAACCAACCCACCCAATGACGGAGACCCCTTGTGATCTATGCGGAATATATCGAGCACGACAGAAATCTTCCCATTCAGGTGTTCGAACACCTTGGTCGGCAAGACAGCTGGATTTCCGACATTGATCTGAAGATCGCCAACCTTGGCCGAGCAGAACGTATCGGGCCGGAACCCAGCGTAATCTGCTTATGGCGGCATCCCGGGATGGCGCGGATGGATGAATGGGAAGCTTCGTTTCGCACGGACGCCGCTCGCCGCGATCCTGCCTTCCAGGCCACTCGCATGGCGATACACTTCAAACGAGGTGGTCTCTACGATGAAATCATTGGCGGCGAGCCGCTTGGGGATGGTTTGCATTACATCGAATTCTTTGCAGCCGACGACGACCTAAGCAACGAACAGGTACGGGATAACTTCAAGAATCGGGTAAAGCAATATCCGAAGGGCAGATTGGGATTCGTGCTGCGCCGCGTCGGGTTGCTTGGACCCGATCCGGGGTGCATGGCGATATGGACCTTCGCCGGCTATGCCGCAGCCGAGCCCATCGTGCGCGAGCGCCATGGAAGCAATCCGCTTCGGCCTGTCCAAGCCGGTCTCTATTACAATTTCGAGAATGCGCTGATCTGAGGCTGGGCAGCTCTATTCGGCAGCGATCGCTCTATCGTCGTAAAGATGGGCACGAGGCTCGATCAAGGGCCGACCGCCACGCTGCAATGCGCGATTTTGTCCTTCGCGCAACTCTTTCCGGATCTCGATCTTATACAGATCATAATCACATTGCATCGTGTGCCGTGGCGTCTTCACCACATGGCCCAGGAAGCGCTTCTCGTCATGAGCGATCGACTTTTCCATTTCTTCAATTGAGGGCGGCGCATAGTTTCCCACCATGAGTTCGGCGAGCCACTTCGCCTGCAGCTCGCCAAAATTGACGAGTGTCGGCAAAGGCTGAGCCAGGCCGATGAAGAATAAGTTGTCGATGCCCGGTTTGATCGCCCGCCTGAACAGCGGCAGCTTGTTGTCAGGCACTGACAGAAAGCTCGGATCGAAGAACGGAAAGCTGATCTTGTAGCCTGTGGCATAGATGATCACATCCGCATCGACCACGCTGCCGTCAGTGAAGCGCACCTGCTTGCCCCGCAGTTCGGCCACGTTCGGTTTTGGAACGATATCGCCGCTGCCGACACGGGTGAGAAAGATGCCGGAAACCGTCGGGTGCGTCTCGAGGAGCCGGTGATCGGGCGTGGGCAGGCCATAGCTCTCCATCTTGCCGACGTTCATCCAGACGATGAGGGCGAGAATTCGCCGCTGAAGCACCAAAGGCAGCCAGCTCACGGTCTTGCCCTTGTCGATTGGCACCCCAAAGACGAAGAGCGGCATTACATGAGCGCCACGCCGGGTGGAAATGTAGACGCGCTCGGCGATGCCGCGTTGACCAAGGTCGGAACTGATGTCGACGCCACTGTTGCCGATCCCGACAACGATCACCTTCCTGCCGCGCATGTCCACCGGATCGAAAGGATCGACATAGTCATGGGAATGCATCTGGATGCCGTCGAAGCGGCCGGGGAAGGGCGGTTCCGGCCAGCGCGGATCCCAATGATGGCCGTTGCAGACGAACAGCGCGTCATAGTGGCGAAGCTCACCATTGGATAAGCCGACACGCCAAACGCCGTCGGGCAGCCGCTCGGCCTTTTTGACCTCGGTTTCAAAGGTGATGAGAGGCCTGAGCCCGAAGTGGTCGCAATAATCGGACATGTATTTGGCGACATGGGTGTGGTGAGGGTAGTGCGGAAGATTCGCATCGCTGAGAGCGATAGGGAAATCGTCCAGCTGCAGCCGCTCTTTCGAAGTGTCGATATGGAGCGATCTATAGGCGGCAGAGCGCTTGTTCTTATTCTTGAACACCCAATTGCCGCCGACCTGATCGCTCATCTCGAAGCAGTCGAACGGCACGTTCCTGTCCTTTAGCGCCTTGGCCGTGGACAAACCGCTGATGCCGGCTCCGATGATGCATGCTCTCGGAAGCAACTACATCTTCTCCAAATTGCAGGGCGAAAGGCAGTTCGCCTGGCGCAACCCAGGCCAGGCGAACGCACCGCATATGATCACATTATCAATCCGTTGAGCCACTGACCCTCAACGATGTCCTTGTGCTCCTCGACCCATTTCGTGGCTACTTCGAGGGGATCCTTTTTCTGCTGGTCTATCGCGTGGATCCATTCGTTCACCATTTCCGGTGTCAAAACGATCTGCTCGAGGAATTTGCCGATCTTCGGAGCGCGCTCATCGAGCGCCGTGGCACGGGCGACGTAGACGTCAGTGGGGGGCTGTGCGCACGTAATGCTGCTTTTTTCAAGCCAGTCCGGATTGTTGCCCGGCTGGTAGAATTTGTAGCAGCCGTCAGCCTTGTAGAGCGGATCAGTTTTCTTGTCTTCGCTGGACCAACCGTCGAAGGGTGGCTCCTCAAGCATCCGCAAATCATAAGAGGCAAAGATCCATTCCGGGGCCCAGTAGTAGAAGACGATGGGCTCCTTGCGCTGATAGGCAGCCGATAGCTGTGCCAGGAAGACCGGCTGCTCGACCGTGGACGCTGTGAAATTTTTGTCGAAGCCATAAGATTTGGCGCGAACCATCGAATGATTTGTCGCTTCCCAACCGACGGCGCCGGCCCAGTACTCGCCCTTGCCATCGCCATCCGTGTCAAAGATCTTGGCGACCTCCGGTTTGGCGAGATCGTCAATCTTTCGGATGTTGTGCTGATCCTGCACATAACCCGGTATGAAAATACCTTCGGTGCCCTTGTAAGGCGTCTTGTTAAGTTTGATCGACTCCTTACTGCCGGGCAGAACATATTCGTTCAGCATTGCCGTGGTGTGCTGCGACCATAGGTCGGGCACCACGTCGATGCTGCCGTCACCCTTATCGAGCGCCGGATACATTGCTTCCTCGGCTACCAACAGGAAGCTCACCTCGCCGTCGAGGTATTTTTCGATCACGGCTTTCATGACGTTCTGTATTGCGACGGCGCCTGTCCAGCTCTGCTCGCCGATGACGACCTTGTCCTTGGCGAAGGCAGGCACGGCAATGGCGATCATCAGGGCCGCCATGAGCCCAGCGAATCTTCCCAAATATCTCATGATAAATTCCTCCCGCCGACTATGCGCCGAAGCGCCGGTCGGATGCTTGGTTATTATTCATCTTCGCGAGATTTATTCTATCGCCCATTGGCGCAGTGCGTCAATTGCAGGTCGGGTGCGCGATGACCTTGAATCTCACGTGTCGTGACGCTTGTTGCGGGCGCTTCTCAGGTGCGCCCCCTGCAGCACGCGGTCAATCACCATCGCGCATAGCACGATTGCCAAACCAGCGAGAATGCCTTGACCTTTCTGTAGAAATTGCAAGGCGCGGGTTACATCTTCACCCAATCCGCCGGCGCCAATCAACGCCGCGATGACCACCATGGACAAGGACATCATGATCGTCTGGTTGAGCCCCGTCATGATCGCCGGCTTGGCCAGGGGCAATTCCACCTTAAACAAAATCTGCGCCGGACTGCCGCCGTAAGCGACAGCCGCCTCGACGATATGCGCCGGCACCTGACGGATTCCCAGCGCTGTGAGCTTGATCATCGGAGGCATGGCGAAGATGACGGTTGCGATGACGCCGGGCGTCTTTCCGATCGAGAAAAATGCGATTGCAGGAATGAGATAGACGAAGGTCGGCAGAGTCTGCATGGCATCCAGGACCGGATAGAGTATGGCTTCGACCCGGCGGCTCTTGGCGCACCAGATGCCGAGCGGCATGGCGAAAACCAGGACGATTGCTACCGACGTGACGACCAGCGCCAGGGTCGACATGCTTTTCTCCCAGAAGCCAAACAGACCAAGGTAGGCGAGAGAGGCCAAGGTGAACAGGGCAACCCGCCATCCCG
>DATBMX010000420.1:0-3635 GCA_036554625.1 Aestuariivirgaceae bacterium | reverse complement strand
CCGGAAAGAAATTGCGGCAGCGTGCGCAAGACATCGCCGGACGCAGGTGGGGCGAGAGAAGACGCAAAATAGAGATCGATCAGGAAGAACGTCATTATGATGGCGGCGAGAGGGGCGAACCGTGCAGAAACCTCGCCCTTGAGCAGGCTGTTGGCCAGCAGCGAGCCGGCGCCGATGCCGATGGTGAATGTCGCGATGAACAGGTTGGCGACCGTCTCGGCGGATTGCAGCACGTCCTTGGTGAAGGGAGGGAACAGCGTCAACATCATCACGCCGACGAACCAGAACCATGAAATGCCGAGGATGGCCTCGAAGACGTCGCGCCGTTCAGTGGCAAAACGCAGAATGCGGCGCGTCTCTGAAAAAACATTCCAATTGAGAACGAGCCCCGGCGCGGGGGCGGGCGCCATCGGAATTCGCCTGGCCATGAGATAGCCGATCACGGCGAGACCAGTGATCGTTGCGCCCACGATCGCCTTGCCGAAGGGCTGGAGCACCAGGCTGCCGCCAAAGAGGGTTCCCAAAAGGATGGCTACAAACGTCGTCATCTCGATGAGGCCATTGCCGCCGACGAGCTCGTCACGCGCGAGGTGCTGGGGCAGCAGGCCATATTTCACCGGACTGAAGAAGGCCGCCTGGGTGCCGGCGATGAACAGAACGGACATGTGCAGCCATATCTGGTCGAGATAGAGGCTGGCCCAGCCGAGGGCCATGATGAAAATCTCCAGGCCCTTGATGCGGCGAGCCAGCAGCGCCTTGTCATATTTGTCGGCGAGCTGCCCGGCTGTGGCGGAGAAAAGGAAATAGGGGACGATGAAGAGAGCTGCGCCCAAGGCAACGACCATGCCGCCGTTGATTCCCAGCCTTGCGGCGAGATCGTAGATGATAAGAATCGAAATGGCATATCGCAGGCCATTGTCGTTGAACGCTCCCAAGGCCTGGGTGACGAACAGCGGAAAAAAACGCTGCGTGCGCAGGAGCGAGCCTTGCGTGTGAACCGGCATGGTTCCGATCGGCTGCGAATGCGTCATAGTGGCATAGAGCCCGCCCTGAGCATCAGCGCCTCCGCCCGGCGGCTTGAACTATGGAGGGGCGCATCTCGATCAAGGTGGGACCCCGCGCTTTCAGCGCGGCGACGATAGCGCCGTGAAGAGCATCAAGGCTCGCCGGCGCTTCGGCATGGCAGGCATAGGCCTTGGCGAGAGCCTGGAAATCCGGGTTCCTCAAAGTGACGGCATTGGGCTGGATGCCCTTGTTGATCATGTCGTCGCGAATTTGTCCCAAGGCGTCATTGTTCCACAGGAGGATCGGCAGATTCAGCGCAAGCTCGGCGGCGGTTCCCAGCTCGTTGAGCGTGTATTGAAAGCCGTAATCGCCCATCATGGCGGCGACAGGGCGGGCGGGGCAGCCAAGCTTTGCGCCTATGGCGGCAGGCAGACCGAATCCCAATGTGCCGAATCCCACTGGATGAATCCACGAGCGCGGCAGGTCCATGTCGAAAATCTCATTTGCCGCATAAGCGATCTGAGTCATGTCGGAGGCAATGATCGCGTCCTGCGGCAGGGCCGACCGAATCACCGTCAGCACCTTGCGCAACATCGCTCTGATCTCATCCTCGCTGTCCGGCTCGCGAGCGAGATAGTTTCTGACGAAACTCTCCGCTTCGGAACGGCGCAGCTTTCCATCCAGAGGCGGCAACGCGTCGGCGATGGCGTGCAAGGCGAGCTCCGCGTCCGCAAGCATAGGGAGCGTGCTGGCGTGGGGCCTGGCGAGCACATCGGGATCTAGATCGATGCGAATGATCTTGCCCGTAAATTCGATGGACGCCTCCCACAGGTCGGTTTCCGAAATCTCTGTGCCGACGGCGATAATGAGGTCGGCGCCTTGCATGAGCTTTTTGGCTTGCACTTGCGCCATTCGAGCACCGAGGCAGAGGGGGTGGCGGGAGGAAACGACACCCTTGCCGGCAATGGTGGTCAGCATGATGGCACCGATTTGCTCAGCAATGCGCTGCGCCGTCGCGCCGGTTCCACTTGCGCCGCCGCCCAGGATCAGCACTGGGCTTCGCGCATCCGCAATGAGGCTGCAGGCCTCCTTGACATCCTTCGGAGAGGGCGGAAGCGGAGAGGGCAGCGTGCGCGGTGACCAGCCTTCGCCGCAGGGCTCCTTCAGGAGATCGATCGGCAGTTCGAGATAGGCGGGTCTTGGGCGTTGCACTTTGAAACTTGCGAAGGCGGCGGCCACGGCGTCACGCACATCCTTCGGCGTATAGGCTGCAACATTCTCTCGGGTAATGCTCGCCGCAGCCTGGCGCTGGTTCAGCATTTCATGAAGCCGGCCGCGGCCTTGCGCCGAGTCGCGAACATCAAGGGCGGTCGACAGAACATAGATCGGACTTGAATCCGACCACGCCTGTCCCATGGGCGTCAGAATATTCAACAGACCAGGGCCGGTGATGGTGAAGCAAATACCCGGTCGGCCCGAGGCCCTGGCATAGCCGTCTGCCATGAAGCCGGCGCCCTGCTCATGACGCGTCAAAACATGATTGATGCGCGAAGCGGGGAGCGCACGGTACATTTCGACATTGTGAACGCCCGGAATGCCGAAAATCGTGTCCACGCCATAGGCTTCGAGCAGGGCAACGAGTGCCTCGCCGGTCGAGAGTTCTTGGCGGCGCATCCGGTCTCCCGCAGCTCTTGTCACGCGGCATCGAGGCCGCGCGCTCGTCCTTCCGAGGTTCTTGCCTGTTCTTCGACCGCGTGGCAAGCGACGAGCGAGCGCCCGGCCGGCAAGAGCAGGGGCATTTCGCGGGGACAACGCTCGAAGGCGAGAGGGCATCTGGGATGGAACGGGCAGCCCGAGGGCGGATCGAGCGGGGAAGGCATCTCGCCCCGGAGGACAATCCGCTCTTTCTTCCTGCCGGGGTCTGGCACAGGAGTGGCGGAAAGGAGGGCGCGCGTGTAGGGATGCCGCGGCATCGCGAAGATTTCGTCGCGCGGCCCATGCTCCACGGCCTTGCCCAGATACATGACCAAGATCTCATCAGCTATGTGCTTCACGACGGAGAGATCGTGGCTGATGAACAAGAAGGCGAGCGAGAGCCGTTCCATGATGTCGCCCAGGAGATTGAGGACCTGCGCCTGAATGGATACGTCCAGCGCCGATACGGGCTCGTCCAGCACGAGAATCTGCGGCTCGAGCATCAGCGCTCGGGCAATGGCAATGCGCTGGCGCTGGCCGCCCGAGAACATATGGGGATAGCGATCATAGTGCTCCGGTCTGAGGCCGACATTGGCCAGCATCGCATGGGCCCGCTCTCTGCGCTCGTGCTTGGAAAGCGATGCATTGACGAGAAGCGGCTCCTCGAGCGCGTCGCCGATCCTCTGGCGCGGATTGAGCGAGCCATAGGGATTCTGAAAAACGATCTGAACCTTGGGACGCAGGCGCTTCAGCGTCTCGGCCGAAGCGCCGACCACCTGTTCGCCGGCAATGACGAGTTCGCCGGCGCTCGGCGCCTCGATCATGGTGATCATCCGGGCAAGCGTGGATTTGCCGCAACCCGATTCGCCGACGACGGCGAGAGTCTTGCCTGCCTCCAATGTGAAGCTCACGCCATCAACGGCCTTGAGAACGGC
>DATBMX010000384.1:0-2426 GCA_036554625.1 Aestuariivirgaceae bacterium | reverse complement strand
CAGTCCAGCCCGCCGCCCTGGGGCTCCCATATCGTCGAGAGGCTTGATAGCATCATGTGAGCAGTCTGTTCGATAGTCCGATAGAGGAGGAAGCACCATGCAATCCGCACTTCTTGCGTTGGCAATCGCAGCGTTGAGCTTGTTGGCACCGGCGGTGCAGGCTCAGCAGCCGGTCGTCGTCAAGCTCAGCCATGTCAACACCGACAACACGCCGAAGGGCGTCGCCGCCAATCGGTTCAAGGAACTGGCGACCAAGTATCTGGGCGATCGGGTCAAGGTCGAGGTCTATCCAAACTCGACGTTGTTCGGCGATGCGCAGGAGATGGAGGCGCTTCTCCTCAACGACGTTCAGATCATCGCACCGTCGCTGTCCAAGTTCGAGCGCTATACCAACAAGCTCCAGGTCTTCGACCTCCCGTTCCTGTTCAACGATCCCGAAGCGGTCACTCGGTTCCAGGCGAGCGAGGAAGGCCAGAAGCTGCTCGGCTCGATCAAGAATCGAGGCTATCTGGGCCTCGGTTACATCCATAACGGAATGAAGCAACTGTCGGCCAATCGCTCGATCCGGATGCCGGACGACGCGAAGGGGCTGCGGATACGAATTCAACCGTCGAAGGTGATCGAGGAACAGTATCACGCGGTGGGGGCGAGGCCGCAGAAGCTGGCATTTTCCGAAGTCTACCAGGCCCTGCAAACAGGGGTCGTGGAAGCGCAGGAAAACAGCTGGACCAGCATGTACACCATGAAATTCTTCGAGGTTCAGCCTCACATCACCGAGACCAATCACGGCATGATGAGCTTCATGGTGACGGTGTCGGCGCGATGGTGGGAAGGCCTGCCGGCAGATCTCCGAAACGGACTGAGCCGAGCGCTCGACGAGGCTTCCAGGGAGGCGAACACCTTGGCCGAGAAGATGCACCAGGACAACAAGAACCGCATCGTCGCCTCCGGACGCTCGGAAATAATCACGCTTACCGATGAAGAGCGCAAGGCGTGGCATCAGGCGATGCAGCCGGTCTGGCGGAAGTTCGAGGCCCCGATCGGCGCCCAGCTGATCGAAGCGGCGCAGAAAGCGAACCACGGCTCGTGACCGCGGACATCGGCCGCGTTTCTGTCGCAGCATCGCGGTTGTTCGAAAAGCTGGAGGAAGGGGCGATAGCCTTCCTCCTCGCCGTCATGACCTTGCTCACATTCGTCCAGGTGGTGCTTCGTTACATATTCAACAGCGGCCTGATCTGGGCGATCGAAGCGACCACCTATCTCTTCGCCTGGCTGGTACTGATCGGCATTTCCTACGGCGTGAGGGTCGGCTCCCACCTCGGGGTGGATGCTGCCGTCAATCTCCTTCCCAGGCGCGGCAAGCAGGTTGCAGGGGTCATAGCCGGTTTGCTGAGCATTCTGTACGCCGCCCTGCTTCTCATCGGCAGCTGGAATTACTTCGAGACCGTCCGCCTGATCGGGATCACCGGCGAGGACATCCCGATCGAGCGCTGGATTCTCATCTCCATTCTGCCCGTCGGCTTTGCCCTGTTGCTGCTGCGTCTCGTCCAGGCGACATGGCGGATTCTGCGTGGCGAGGAGGCCGGCTTCCGGATTGCCGACGAGGCCGCCGATGCGCTCAGGCAGCAGGGTCCGTCGATCCGCAATAGCAATTGAGGCCGGAGGCGCTCCCGCAACGGAGGCGCGCGGATTCATGACGACGGTCTTTCTTGTTTGCTCCTTGTTCGCGTTTCTGCTTCTCGGCATGCCCATTGCCATCGCGCTGGGCTTGTCCAGCGTCATGACGATCTTGCTGTTCACTTCTACCTCTCTGGCGTCGATCGCCTTGAAGTTCTTCGCCACCATGGAGCATTACACTCTGCTGGCGATGCCATTCTTCATCCTGTCGAGCGCATTCCTGACCACCGGCGGCGTCGCCCGGCGGCTCATCGACTTCGCGGTCACGGCGGTAGGCCATGTCCCTGGTGGCCTTGCAGTGTCTGCCGTCTTTGCTTGCGTGCTGTTCGCAGCCATATCGGGATCGTCTCCCGCCACCGTCGTGGCGATCGGTTCGATCGTGATCGCGGGCATGATCCGTACCGGCTACACGCCGGCCTTTGCCGCCGGGTGTATCTGCACCGCGGGCACTCTCGGGATTTTGATCCCGCCGTCGATTCCGATGATCGCCTATGGGGCAACGACGGAGAGCTCCGTCGGAAGACTTTTTCTCGCGGGCGTCATTCCAGGTATCCTGCTCGGTCTCATTTTGATGATTTCCATCTACATCTATGCACGCATCACCGGGCTGCCGCGGATGCCGCGCGCGTCCTGGGCCGAAATGTTGGCGACCGGCCGCGAGGCCATCTGGGGCATTCTTCTCATCTTCGTGATAATGGGCGGCATCTATGGAGGCGCCTTCACACCGACTGAGGCAGCGGCTGTTGCGG
>DATBMX010000283.1:0-4677 GCA_036554625.1 Aestuariivirgaceae bacterium | reverse complement strand
AAATCTCGCTGCTTGCCCCACTCTTCTTTTATGGCAGCGAGTTGGTCGGGGGTGACGTTGTGCTCGTCGTAATTATTAAGGTAAGCGGAGACGCCCACAGCCGACGGACCGTCGTCATACATGGAGATGTGTCGATTGTATTTTGGGTCGAACAAGGCCGACCAAGAATCGATCGGCTCTTTGACCTTGTCCGTTCGATAGAGAACGGACGAGAATCCCCAATCCCAGGGGATGAAATATTGTTTGCCGTTGAAATTGCCAATCTTCTTCAAGTTCTCGGGGACCTTGTCCCAGTTCGGGATCTTGGTTACGTCGATTTCTTCGACCAGCCCCTCATCGACGTAGCCCTGTAGCCAACCCGTATAGGGATGAATGATGTCGGCCTGGCTGCCGGCTTTGATCTTGCCATAGATATCGGCGTCGGACGCCCCGATCTCGAAATTCACCTTGGCATCGGGATATTTGGTCTTGAAGTCCGTCCAGAATATCTCCGCGTCATAGCCGGGCCAATCGAGGACAACAAGTTGGCCGCTCTCTCCCGCGACTGCCGCACCGCTGCCGCGCAACGCGCCCGGTAGCACCGCGAGCGCAAGAAAGAGTGCCAAGACCAATAAACGGGATGTTGCTTTCATTGGGACCCTCCACCGACACGCCAATGATGAAATCTAAAGGATTTAAGCTTGGGATGACCCTCACCGCTCAAGACTATGAACAGTATAGCACTTCGGTGTTTTCGCGTAGCAAATATCCTCCGGCGTAGCCCTCCACCGAGCCGTTCACCGCTCCCGGCTGGCGAAGGCCTGGGAAGCGCCTATGGTTATCGGGAAGCCGTCGCCCGCGTCCTCAACCGGGGCCACCTAGATGGGACAGCGAAGCCGGGTGTTGTGGATCAAGGATCTGCAGCGCCTGGAGGCGCTGGTTCGCGATCCGGGCGGCCGCTAGCGACGCTCAAGCAGTCACGTCACCGGAGCGGCGCATCAAACATTTCGGCAAAGAAAGCGGGTATCGGGCGCGAGCGAAACTTTTTGGACTTGACCCGCCTCAACGGCTTGACGTCCTCGGCCGGCTTCGACTCTTCGGCCTTCGTCGTTTCTTTCGACGTCGTGTCTTCCGACGCGCCGGCGTCTTGCTTGCATTCGGCGGACTTGTCGTCTCGCACGCCCGAAGCCGTGGCCGACGTGGCGGGGGCGCAGAAGATGTTGGCAGCAGCAACCGTCTCGGCTTTCTCCTCAACGCATTTCGCAAGCGCGTCGAACGCGACCGAACTCTTGTCGAGCGGCACGCGAATCGTCGCTCCAGCGGCGACGATATTCAACGTGCTGGCGTTGCGAAGCGCGCTCTCGAGCTTCTTGTTGTCGAAGTCGAGCGAGACCGATTGAGGCTCCGCCGCGACCTCAGCGTCTAAGTTGAGAGAGCCTACCGCTATCTTCACCGGATAGTTCTTGCCGCGCTCCAATTTCCATTTGGGCGATTCGAGCTCGAGCGTCATGTCGTCGGTGGTGCGAACGAAGCGCGCGACGATATCGTCCTGTAGGGAGCGATTGATCGAACAATGGTCGAGCTTATCGCCCTTGTAGATCGTTTCGATTTCCCACGGACCGAGGTCTTGAGACCGACCATCTTCCGCTGCATGGCCGGATGCGACTGCGAGCGTGACAGACGCCACGACAGCAAGCGCGACAGTAGCGGTAGAAGACCGGAGAAGAGTCATCGGCGTGAACCCCGTTAAGAAGCGTTAACGCCGGTATAAACGCCGCTCGAGGCATTTTGTTCCCAGCAAGCTTTGTAAGACTTGCGTCCACAGCCAAGTGAATCGCGGCGCATGCTCGCATTGAAACTGCATCTTCACGATTGGAACCGAATGCGTTCAGCGCAGTTATTGTCGCACGGATGGGGCCTTTAGGAGGGAATCATCGCCATGATCAGGACAATTCACGGTGTCCCGGTGAAGACGCGCGTTCCGCTAACGGCTTGGGTTTTCGCGGGTATCTTCGCGCTTCTTTCGTTGTCGTCGTCGCTCGTTCACTTGGGGCAGGATGACGTTAACGTTTCAACCTTGCCGTCGAAGCACGCGGCAACCGCGGCGCATCACGCGAGTCTGGGCTGGCCGGCTTCGGCCTGGTAGTCCATCGAGCTTGTTCGTTCAGTTGCGTCTCTTCCCGTCTCGCGTTTGGTAGGAGTGACAACCAGTTAGCGCTGGCGCAGTCGATTCGAACAGAGGATTCGCCGATGGCATATTTTTGGCTTACGCCGCCGTCGCGGGCGGTTTTCATCATCTCCGTGTTTCTTGCGCTCTTGGCGTTGTTGGTGCGCTACGCTCACGCTGCGATTCCGGTGGTCGGCACCCACACGTTCGAGACGCTGTTGGCCGCCTTTCTGCTGCTACTCGCGGGAAACCTATTTCGCGGCGTTTAGGCTTCCTCTCGCGAACTGGCGGCCGAACGCGCCAGCCTGATCATTTGGAGACCGGATGCATCGAGCAAGCATCCTCATGGTGAGGTGCCCTAACACGGGCCATGAACTCTCTACGGGCGTTGAGATGGATGCGACAACATTCGTCCAGCTTCCCGATATTCACTCACGCGTGAGATGTCCCGCGTGCGGTCACGATCACGTCCTTTCCACGCGCGAGGCCTGGCTTGGCGACCCCGCGCCTTCTGTGCCGGAGTTTACGTGGTTGTTTATCAATAACCGCAATCTGCCCAACGACTAGGCTTCAGCCGGATATACGGCTTCTTAGTTATCCCCAGCGGAGATTGCCGTTTGCGCGTGGGTTCGCGGCAACCAAACTGGTTTGCACGCGTTGACCAATAAACAGTTTTGAAGAAGGAGGTGTCCGGAATGGCTCAACGCCGTGCCTTAATCGTCGATGACGAAGTCATTTTCGCCCTCAATATGGAAGCCGACATGCAACAGCTCGGCTTCGAGGTTTGCGATCTGGCCGCCAATGGGCACCAAGCCGCAAACCTGGCAATGAACAATCAGCCCGATGTGGTGCTGATGGACGTCAATCTCGAAGGCGGTCGCGAAGGGATCGAGGTCGCGAGATGGCTTCACGAGTTATGCGATGTTCCAATCGTATTCGTGACCGGCTGCCTGGACCCCGACACTCTTGCCCGGATCAACAAGCAAGTCCCGAGTGCAAGGGTTCTGACCAAGCCCGTCTTCCGGGATCGGCTCGCCGACGCTGTGGCTGCGGTCAGCCCGAGTCATCACTAACCCGAGCGTCATGGCCGCCCCCGATCGCTTCATTGCGTGGTGCAAGCAGGAGCACGCCAGCATCGAGCAGCAGCTCGCGTTGTTGCAAGCCGGCAAGGTCCATACCGGCGAAGACACGGGCGGGGGTTGGGTTGATACCACCGCCGACTCGATCAAACGCGCCAAAGCCCGGCTCGCCGAGTTGGAGGACCTTCTGACCGAGGAGGGCAGCGCCACCGTCGCCAAGCCGAAGGCTCAATAACCGCTCTCGGCGCGGCGCCCCTCACTCAACGTAGTATCCGACCCCGCAAATCTGGTCGCCGATCTTGGTGTAGTAGGTGGTCTTCTCGAAGGGTTGGTCCGAGCCGGGGCGCGGCCACCAGTAGGTCGTTTCCTTGATGGTTCCTTCGGCGGCATCGTCCATGATCGTTTCGCCGAACGGAGCGCCGTGCTTGCCTTTGATGTCTCGCAGCTCCTTGCCCTTGTTGGTCGGATGCACCGTCAGGATTCCGTCCGAGGCGTTGGCGCACCACACGTAGAGGTCCTTGGGCTTGAATCCGCCGTCGCCGGTCGCAAACATCTCGAGCGCCTTCGCCTCGTCCTGCTTTATCGCAACGACGGCTTTCTCGAGCAAGGCCTTGGCTTCCTCCGGGGTGGCAAATTCGCTCTCGGCGACCGAGGCGGCAGTGAAAAGAACCTGGGCCGCGGCGAAAGCGGCGGCGAATGCGATAGTCCGTAACATGGCAACTCCTTGCGCTGACGTTTGAGACCGGATGACATTGGCACGAAGTCGTATCATTCTTCGCGGCCCGTCAAAATGGGAGGTTTCATTATGCAAGATGCCCAACGTGATGCGTGGATTCGCGCCTACCTGAAGGACGTGTTCAATGGTCACAACCTGCAATCCCTCGACAAGTATATGACCGCAAATCTCGTCTCGCACTGGCTGGGCGACCGGAGCTTGCAGGGGCGGGACGCCTGGAGGGAGGCGATGGCCAACTTCTTCGACGCCTTTCCCGATGCCGCCTACACTTTGAATGACGTCTTCTCCGCCGGCGACAAGGGCGTGTGGCGCGGAGCCTGGCAGGCCACGCAGCGCAAGCCATGGGAGGGACTTCCGGCAAGCGGCCGCAAGGTGAAGTGGACCGTGATCATTATGGGCCGGTTCGAGGGCGATAAGCTCGCCGAAGATTGGGTCGAATACGACCGCTACAATGTGTTTCGGCAGCTCGGCGCGCTCTAAAGCAAAGCGTCCGGCTAAGTGCCGGGAGCGGACTTAGAAGCCAAACCAGATGCCAAAGCCGGGACGCCGGTAGTACGGGTAGCCATACCCGTAGCCGTAGTAGGGGCGATAATAGGGCCGGTAACCGTAACCGTAGCCATAGTAGGGCCGGTAATACGGACGATAGCCGCCGTAGCGGTACCGGCGGTAGCGATAACCGGCATCCTCTACCGCGCCCGCCTTCTGTCCAAATGCCA
>DATBMX010000340.1:0-7893 GCA_036554625.1 Aestuariivirgaceae bacterium | reverse complement strand
CGAGCGGCTGGCGTTCGCCGTCGCCGGTCATTCGTCGCACGTGGCGGCGATGGCCGGCATCGCGCTGCCGATCGAGACGCATGTGCTGCAGGCGTTCGTGTCGGAGGGCATCAAGCCCCTTGTCGATCACGTGATCACGTTCGGCGCCGGCCATTTTTACATCAGCCAGTCTGACAAGGGCGGGCTCGTGTTCGGCGGCGATCTCGACGGCTACAATTCCTATGCGCAACGCGGCAATCTGCCGACCGTCGAAGACGTGTGCGAAGGCGGCATGGCCGTCATGCCGGCCATCGGACGCGTGCGAATATTGCGGTCGTGGGGCGGACTGATGGACATGTCGATGGATGGCTCGCCCATCATCGACCGCACCCCGGTTGAAGGCCTCTATTTCAACGGCGGCTGGTGTTACGGGGGCTTCAAGGCGACGCCGGCGTCGGGCTGGTGCTTCGCCTATACGATCGCAAGGGACGAGCTGCATCCATTCAACGCCGCCTACAGGCTCGACCGCTTCAGGCAAGGCTACATGATCGACGAGAAGGGCCAGGGGGCAACGCCCAACCTGCACTAGGAGCGAAATGCGCATCAGATGTCCACATTGCGGTGAGCGACCGCTGGAGGAGTTCAGCTATCTCGGTGATGCATCGCCGCAAAGGCCCGAGAGCAGCGATCCCTCATCCATGGATGCGTGGTTCGATTATGTGTACTTGCGCGACAATCCGAAGGGCATGATCAGAGAATATTGGCACCACTCCGGCGGATGCCGATCCTGGCTCGTGGCCGAGCGCAATACGGAAACGCACGCCTTCCTTTCGACGATGACGGCGCGGGCATTTGCGAGCAGGCGGCGATCATGAGCGGTTACAGGCTCGAGCGGGGCGGCCTCATCAACCGCGAGAAGCGGCTCGGCTTCACCTTCGATGGCAAGCCATACCAGGGGCTCGAGGGCGACACGCTGGCCTCAGCGCTCATGGCGAACGGCGTCAGGCTGATGGCGCGCAGCTTCAAATATCACAGGCCGCGGGGCGTTTTGACAGCGGGGTCGGCCGAACCCAACGCATTGGTGGAGCTGCGCGAAGGCGGGCGGCGGGAAGCCAACACGCGCATGACGATGATCGAGCTTTACGAGGGTCTTGTCGCCAAGAGCCAGAACCGATGGCCGTCGCTTTATTTCGATGTCAGCGCGATCAACCAGCTGGCATCGCCGATTCTGGTCGCCGGCTTCTACTACAAGACCTTCATGTGGCCGAAGGCATTCTGGGAGAAGCTCTACGAGCCGGTCATTCGAAGAGCGGCGGGCCTCGGGCAGGCGACCTACGAGCGCGATCCCGACCGTTATGAAAAGTCGTATGCTCATTGCGACGTGCTGGTGATCGGTGGCGGACCAACCGGACTGATGGCAGCGGCGACGGCGGCGCGGTCAGGATCACGCGTGCTGCTTGCCGATGAGGGCGCAATGTTCGGCGGTTCGCTGCTCGGCGAAACGGAGGAGATCGACGCGACCAGCGGGGTGGAATGGGCGCAGGAAGTGACTGCGGAGCTCGCCAGCCTGCCGGAAGTGACGCTCCTGCCGCGCACCACGGTTTTCGGCTGGTATGACGACAATGTCTTCGGCGCGGTGGAGCGCGTGGCCGATCATAAGCTCATGCCAGGTCCTTACGAGCCGCGCCAGCGCTATTGGCGGATCCACGCCAAGCGCGCCATTCTGGCGGCCGGCGCGGAGGAGCGGCCGCTGGTGTTCGGCGGCAATGACCGGCCGGGAGTTATGCTTGCGTCCGCCGTGCGCAGCTATGTCAATCGCCATGCGGCAGCGCCAGGCCGCACCGGCGTCGTGTTTACCAACAACGACTCGGGCTACAGGACCGCGCGCGATCTCAGGGCCAAGGGTGTTCGCATCGCCGCCATTTTCGACTCGCGGAAGGAAGCGTCGGCGCCCGATGCCGCAGGCGTTGAGGTCATGACGGGTGCGGTCATCACCCATGTCGCAGGAAGCCTCGGCGTCACAAGTGTATCCTTCAATCGCGGGCGCGGCGAGGAACAGATCGATTGCGACTTCGTGGCGATGTCAGGCGGCTTCAATCCCAATGTGCATCTCGCCTGCCATCGCGGTCAGAGCCCCATATGGAATGATGCCTTGCAGGCATTCGTTCCGCCAGAAACCGGCTCGCCGCTGGTCGCGGCGGGTGCGGCCGGCGGCAGCATGCTTCTTTCCGAATGTCTGAAAGAAGGGGCTCTCGCCGGGGCGCAAGCGGCGAACGACACGGGCTTCCATTGCAAGGCCCTGGCCGTGCCGCTGACGAGAGACGACCGCTATGCAATCGCGCCATTGTGGTGGGTGAAGGAGAGCAGGTCGAAAGCCTTCGTCGATTTCCAGAACGACGTGACGGCCAAGGACATTCCGCTCACCGCGCAGGAAGGCTACCGCCATGTGGAACTCGCCAAGCGCTACACGACGCTCGGCATGGCGACCGATGGAGGACGGACCTCGAACATCAACGGCGCCGGCATACTTGCCGGCGCGACGGGGCGGTCGATGGCAGAGGTCGGAACCACGACCTATCGACCCTATTTTACGCCGGTTTCCTTCGGCGCCTTTGCCGGGCCCTTCGCAGCGAAGCATTTTCAACCCGTTCGCCGCACGCCTGTGCACGAATGGGCCGAGGAACAGGGCGCGGTGTTCGTCGAAACGGGTCTGTGGATGCGCTCGAGCTGGTTTCCGCGGCCAGGGGAGACGGATTGGCTGGAGAGCGTCACGAGGGAGGTGAAGGCGACGCGCGAAAGCGCCGGCATCTGCGATGTATCGACCCTCGGCAAGATCGACATACAGGGCGCTGATGCCGCGGAGCTTCTCAATCGCGTCTATTGCAATGGCTGGAACACCCTCGAAGTGGGCAAGGCGCGATATGGGCTCATGCTGCGCGAGGATGGCATCGTATTCGACGACGGCACCACGTCGAGGCTTTCGGAGGATCACTTCTTCATGACCACGACGACCGCCAATGCGGCGAGGGTCATGAGCCACCTCGAATTCTGCCATCAAGCCCTGTGGCCCGACCTTGATGTCCAATATGTGTCGGTAACGGAGCAGTGGGCGCAGATGGCGGTGGCAGGTCCCAATGCGCGCCGCTGCCTGCAGAAGATCACGGATGCGGAGCTGAACGATCGGACGTTCCCCTATATGGCGGCAAGAGAGGTCACGGTGCTTGGCCATGTTCCGGCGCGGCTCTTCCGGATCTCCTTTTCGGGGGAGCATGCCTATGAACTGTCGGTTCCGGCCGACTACGGCAATCTCGTCGCGCGGGCGCTGATGCATGCGGGGGCGGAGTTCAATATCACGCCCTATGGCGTCGAAGCGCTGTCGGTCATGCGAATCGAAAAGGGGCATGTGGCGGGAAGCGAGCTCAATGGCACGACAACTGCGGCCGATCTCGGCTTGGGGCGAATGATGTCGACAAAGAAGGATTATGTCGGGCGCATGATGGCGCAGCGCCCGGGCCTGACACGTCCCGACCGGGAGGTCGTGGTCGGCATCCGGCCTGCGAACAAGACGGATCGCCTGTATTCCGGCGCTCACATCCTCACCAAGGGAGATGCGCCATCCCTGGAGAACGACCAGGGCTATGTGTCTTCCGTCGCCTTTTCGCCCATGCTCGACATGTGGATTGGGCTTGCCCTGTGCAAGCGCGGTCGCGAGCGACATGGCGAGACCGTGCAGCTTTTCGATGGTCTGCGCGACATGCATATCGAGGCGGAGCTTTGCGAGCCTGTGCATTTCGACAAAGAGAACAAGAGGCTGCATGCCTGAACATTCGGCACCCGAACGAACATTACCGCTCAAGTCGCATCTGCGGCAGGGCCGCTATGGTGCAATGCTGCCGCAAGGGCCAGGGGTGCGCCTGGGCGTGCGCCATCCCTTGTCCATCGTCACCATCATCGCGCGGAAGGAAAAGGAGCCAGCCGTCTCCGCCGCCTTGGAGGCACATTACGGGCTCGCTGCGCCCAATCCACGACGTATGACGCTGGGCCAAGGCTTGGCGCTGCTGTGGTGCGGGGACCAGCAATATTATGCCATTGCCGAGGGGAGGGGAGAGGGCGGGCTCCATGCCGAGCTCAAGGAGCGGCTGCAGGGCCTTGCGTCCTTGAGCGACCAGAGCCACGGGCGCGTGGTGATTGCGGTCAGCGGGCCCAAGGCGCGGGCGCTGCTCGCCAAGGGATCGGCGATTGATTTTCACCGGCGGGAATTTCCCGTCAACTCCTCGGCGCCGACGCAGATGGCGCATATCGGCGTGCATGTCAGCGCGACATCAGAAGACGGTTTCGAGCTGTCGCTGTTCCGAGCATTCTCGGAGCATTTCTGGGAGTGGCTCACCGAACAGGCATCGGAATTCGGCTATGAGGTCATCTGAAGCGAAGACGCTTCCATGAGCCGACGGGCATAGCCGGCAATTCTGCTCGAAGCTTCCGTAATTTCCTCGTCCTTAGCGGTCAGGCTGATGCGAATATGGCCGCTCGCCGATCGGCCGAAGGACTCCCCTGGCATGGTAACGACACTCTCCTCGTTGAGGAGGCCTAATGCAAAATCGGCGCCCGAAAGGCCGGTTCTTCTGACATCGGCCATGATGAACATGCCGCCCTCCGGCATATGCACCGATACGCCCGGCGCGTTGTGCAAATGCTCGACCACGAGGCGCGCCCGGCGGATATAGGCTTCGCGCATGGCATGACATTCCGGGAAGTCGTGGTTGAGGGCAAAGGCGGTTGCGTCTTCAAGAAAAGGCTGCGAGCCGAAAAGCATTGTTTCGGAGAGGGGCAGCATGGCTTCGCTGAATTGCTCAGGACCGATGGCCCAGCCACAGCGGAAACCCGGCACGGCGTGCGATTTCGAAAGGGAAGAAACGACGATAGTGCGATCGCACAGCCGGGGATCATCGAAAGGCGAAGCGAACCTGCCCTCATAGACGAGGCTTGCATAAACCTCGTCGCACACGATCCAAAGGTCATTGCGAACACAAACTTCGCCGATCGAGGAAATCTCCTCCGCCGAGAGCACCGCGCCGGTCGGATTGCTCGGGGTGTTCAGCAACAGCACGCGAGAGCTTCTGGTCAAGGTTTTGGACAGGCGACGCGCATCGAGGTGAAAGCCTTTGTCGGGATCGAGAGGCACGGGAACGAGGCCTGCGCCAGATGCGGCAATCACGCCGTCATATGTAGCGTAATAGGGATCGGGCACGAGCACGTCGTCACCCTTTTCAACCAAGGTCATGAAGGCTGCAAACAGGGCCGTTTGCGTGCCGGGCAGGAAGGTGATTTGATTCGTCGATATCTTGCGTCCCGTGCGCGCGGCATAGTGGCCGGCGATTGCGGCAAGGACCTCCGGCTCGCCGCGGCCGTTCGAATAGCGCGTGCGGCCTTTTCGCATTTGACGCTCGACCACGTCGATGATCGCGGCAGGCGGAGGAAAATCGGGCTCGCCGATCGAAAGCATGATCACGTCCTCTCCGCGGGCGCGGCGTCTTGCGCCTTCCACGTGGATGAACCATTTGTCGGAGCCCAAGCCTTTCAATCGCCCGCTGATCGATGCAAAGCGCATTAGTTCTCCTCCAGATGTGTGTGTGCGCGCGCGCGCGCCCCGTGCTTCTAGCCAATTCACTGCCCGAGGTCGAGTGAGGAAGGCCAGGTCCGCGACCTTGACATGGACATCGGTTTCCTTCCCTCTAGACTCATTAAGAGACGAGATTTCGAAAGCATGACCAAACAGCTGCCGCGGGTGACATATTCCAATATCGGAGCCGATTTCGCTCCCTTGCATGAGTTCGTCGATGCGCGAATCCCCGAGTTTCGCAAGACCATGCTCGGGCGCGCGTGGCCCAATTTCGTCGCTGGACGACAGGACGTCTCGGGCCGGGCCTATGAGGTTTTCTGTCCTTTCGACCGGGAACTTTTGGTGGCGCGCCTCGTCGCCGCCGACAAGAAATCGGTTCTGAATGCGATTGCGTCTGCAAGAGCTGCGCTTCCAGCCTGGGCCGCGCTCAGCTGGAAAGACCGCGTGAAGCTCATGCAGCGATGGGCAGCCGAGATCGAGCGGCGAAAATATGATCTGGCTCTTGCCGCGCTCTACGAAGTGGGCAAGTCGCGGCTCGAAGCCATAGGCGAGGCAGAGGAAGCCGTCGATCTGGTGCTCTGGTACTGCGAGGAGATGGAGCGCAACAGCGGCTTTCGCCAAGAGATGCGCCGCGCCGTTCCGCAAGAGGAGACGATCTGCCAGCTCAAGCCGGTCGGCGTCTTCGCGGTGATCGCGCCTTTCAACTTTCCGGTGGCTCTGCCGTGCAATATGCTCGGCGCCTGCCTGATCGCCGGCAACACCGCCATTTTCAAACCCTCGCCCGGGGCGGGGCTCACCGGCGCTCTGCTGTCGGAGGCGGCAGAGGCCGCCGGCCTGCCGCACGGCGTTCTCAACATGTTGTGCGGAGAGGAGGCCGGCAAGCTTCTGGTCGAGCAGGAGGAGGTAGATGGCATCGCCTTCACCGGCAGCCATGAGGTGGGAATGAAACTGTTTCGGAAGTTCGCCACCGGTCCGTATGCGCGGCCTGTGATCTGTGAAATGGGCGGAAAAAATCCAGCCTATGTCACGCAGCAGGCCGATCTCGACGCGGCGGCGGAGGGTCTCGTGCGCTCGGCCTTCGGGCTGCAGGGAGAGAAGTGCTCCGCTTGCTCCGTCGCCTATGTCGAACGGAGCGTGCATGAAAAGCTCGTCGGTGCGCTCAAGGGCAGAACGGAAAAACTCAAGGTCGGGAATCCGGAAGAGGCAAGCGTCTTCGTCGGGCCAGTCATCAATGACGCGGCGGTTGAGCGTTTCGAAAAGGCGGCAAAGGCCGCAAAGCAAAAAGGGCAAGTGATCGCTGGCGGCGAGCGGATCCGAACCGGCGCCTGCGCCAAGGGCACGTTCGTGCAGCCCACCATCGTGACCGATCTGCCGCCCGATCACTGGATCAACCGGGACGAATTGTTCCTGCCTTTCCTGTCGGTGGTGCCGGTCGAGTCCCTGAGCGAGGGGATAGGCTTGGGCAATCAGGTGAACTATGGACTCACCGCCGGCCTCTACAGCGAGGACAAGAAGGAAATCGACCAGTTCCTCAGCACCGCGCAGGCCGGTGTGCTTTATATCAACCGGCGTTCGGGCGCGACCACGGGCGCCTGGCCAGGATTTCAGACCTTCTGCGGCTGGAAAGGATCGGGCGTGGACGGCAAGGGCGGGCTTGGCCCCCATACAATCCCGCGCTACATGCGCGAGCAAAGCCTGACCATCATGCACAGGGCGTGACGGTGGCAGAACAAAGAGACACGCCCGCCCGCCGCCGACGGCCGGAACGCTCCTCACGCGGCGTGCAGAGCCGCTACAGATCGCTTGGGCCGGTCGAAACGCCCTATCCGCCTTTCGACGTGCTGCCTGAGGAGGGAATTCTTCGCATCGTCGATGCCGCCTATCGTCTGCTGGAGGAAGCAGGGCTCGAATTCCGGTCGCCAAAGGCGCTTGCGATCCTGCGTCGCGAGGGCGCGCAGGTGGACATCAGCACGCAGATGGTGCGCATGGACCGCGCCCTGGTGCAGCATTTCGTGGGCCTTGCGCCAAGCCGCTTCGCCGTTCATGCGCGCAACCCTGAACAGGATACGATCATGGGAGGGCGCCGGATCAATTTCAACACAGTAGGAAGCCCGCCGAATATCTCAGATCTCGAAAGAGGACGCAGGCCCGGCACCTATCAGGATCTGTGCGATCTCGTGAAGCTCAATCATGCTCTTGGCGTCATTCATCTGGCGGGCGGGGCAGTGGTCGAGCCGCTCGACCTGCCGGTGCCGACACGGCATCTCGACAATATCTATGCGCTCTTGCGCTAC
>DATBMX010000303.1:0-7058 GCA_036554625.1 Aestuariivirgaceae bacterium | reverse complement strand
GCGGCCTGGGCGCAGAAGCTCGTAGACATGCATGAGGAAGTCTTGCGGAATCTGCACGAGTTCTGCGGCGCGATCGAAGTTCTGAGCCAGCGTAGACCGGTTCGCCGCCTTCGCGATCTGCGCCTGCATGAGAAGCGCGTCCCGCGTTATGCGCAAGTCCTGCATCTCGACGTCGCCCTGCATCAGCGCGCCGAGGGTTACATCTGAAAGTTTCTTGCCGCGCTGCCCGCAAACGAGTTCTGGCCGCTTCTCGGATAAAGGATAGTCATCGACCGTGATGTGATCGTTCATGAGGCGCTCGCGTTCAGGAATTTCAGCTCCACTTCCTCAGGCTTTGCATCGGCCGAGGTAAGAGCAGTTTCGATGGCATAGATCATGGCGACGCGCGCATGGTAGCGCGAGCCCATGGCCTGGCCGCGCATAGGCACGACCACAGGCTCGGGCATTTCACCCAGAGCGTAGGCCGCGGCATTGGCGCCCAGCCCTGCATAGTGATCGAGCTGGGTGATCGGCGCATTGGAAAACAGCTCGAGATTGTTATGCGGCAGGCGATCGCGATGATGAATGACTGCCGTGCCTTTTGCCTGAAGGCCGATGCCAATACCGGAGCCTGAAAGCCGCGCGGCCGACAAGCCGAGGAAAGATGTATCCGCCGTATGCTGGAAACGCACGACACGCGCCTTGAGCCCGCGAGCCTCTATGGCCTTGATCATCACCCGCAGGACTTGCGAGAGAGGATGGCCGCCCACAGTCTGGAACAGCTTGACGCCGAAGGCCGGGCTTACGCCGATTACGACTTCCCCGGTGTTACGGCTAAGAGAGGCCGATCCACGAGGCACGTAGTGGATGCGGCGCTTTTCCGCCGCCTCGTGCATGGCTTCCGATCGCAGCACCTCTCTTTGGTCCAGCTCATCGCGGATCGCGTTGATCTCCCTGCGTCTTGGCTCGCTCAGCCGATAGCCGGTTCCTGGGCCCCCATAGGAATTGGGATCGTTCACGGCGCTGATAACCCTGCCGTCGCGGACGATGGCAGATGTCTGCAGGTAATCGCCGGCCAGACGAAGCTTGACGACAGCGAGAAGATTTTCGGCTTCCTCACGGAATCCGCGCCGCGCCAGAGACTTGATGACATCGACCACGGTAATGCCTCGCTCCTTGATCGCCTCGCTGATCAGCGCGGCATCGCGCGGCGTATAGCTTCGCGTTTCATCCGAACCCGACGCAATCACCACGCTTTCGAGCATTTCGGAAGTCGGGCTACCAAGCTGCAGATCCTCAAGGACGGCAGCCAATGCCGACACGGCTCGCCGGCGGCGATTCAGCACCTCGTGTTCGGCAATGGGCGTCAAGCCGCCGTCTGCCTCGAAGTCGCGTTGCAGCACCAGAAAATCCTCCATCTCCTCGCCATTGAGCAGCGAGGGATTGAAGGAATTGTCATATTTGAGGATGGAGCCAAAGCCCGAGCATATGAGGTCCGACCCGGCGACAAGATAGGGAAGAATCTTGGCCCCCACTCTGATCTCCGACTCCGTCGTTCGCGCGTCATTGCCGGAGGCGCATTCAAGATCGAGCCACACGGCGATGAGATTTTCGGCCATGAGTTCGCGTACGCCGCCGGGCACGGTCGCCGTGACCGGCGCCCCGTCTATGCCGCCGTTCTGAGTGCCCTGAACGCCCATCCCGCGCTGCAGACACAGGCATCGCGCCTCAAGATAGAGCAGCGATTTCGATTCATGGAAACCCATGAGCAGCTCAGAGCCCGCCCCTGACGTGCAGCGCATCTTGATGCCGCGCGAAGCATAGGCTGCCGCGAGAAAGGCCTTCGACCAGGGCGTATCGTCGCCGTCGATGAAGGTGCGCTCCGTGCCATAGACGGAGACGGTCTCGGCATATGAGGAAAAACCTGCCATGCCGATCTTCAGCTCTTCCGCCTCCTCGCTCGAACACTGGAACAACGTACCCCAGCGCCCTACCGCAGCCCCAACCGCGCAAGCCAAGGCGTTTGACCAGGCATTGCGCGACACGCGCATGGTAGTCTCGATTTCATCGAAGCCGAAGGCAACGGCCGTCGCGGCATCGGCAGCAAGCTGGAGAGGGTCATCCTTGGCATTGGTGACATGACCCTGGTTCCCAGGCGTCTTTCGGGCGCGCATCTTGGAATAGGCGAAAGCGATCTCGAGTGCATTGAGCCGTGAGACGACATCGGCAAGCTTCGCCGGCGTGAGACCATGCGCGATGCGCACGAGCTCCGTTCGCGGAACATGCATGTCGACGAGGCGCCGAGCAATCTCTTCAGACGGCATCACCATGGCTTCTCGCGCAATTTCCACGTCAATGTGGTGGCGGGCAATGAAGAAGTCGATCATGTCGAAATCGTCTTCCTTCACGCCGTCGAGTACGATCACTTTCCCATTTTCAATGGTGAGGGAAGGTTTCGGATCGGCTGGACTTGAGAAAGCAGAGAAACCGTTCTTGGCGTCTTCGGCAGCGAATTTGTCCAACCGCAGGGGCCGGTCGTCCCAGTCGGCGTAACGGCGCCAGCGGTTGGATGGCGTATTCAAGCGCGAAACTCCGATCTGACCCTTACCGTATCATGTAAACTTTGCGCACCGTTTCATGCACGCGGCAAGTGCCCTTCCAGTCTTTCGGGAAGAAGGCCGCCGTGTTGGGACCGATCTCGATCACCTCGCCGGATTCATGGGTATAGGTGCACCGCCCGCTCAGAAAATGGCAGAATTCGTCGCTCGTCACGTGGCAATTCCAGAAGCCCGGCGTGCATTCCCAGATGCCGCACTCCGACGATCCGTCTGCATTTCGCGATATGACAACGCCCGACGTTCTCGATTGGCCCTCGATCATTGTCCGCACAATTCCCCAGTCCTTGAGCTCGCGCAGCTTCAAGGGATGTTCGATCCGAGGCGTCGCCGTCATTATGCCGCCTGCTTGGCGAGGCGATCGATAATCTTCGCCGCCTTGCTGGGGCCGTGTTGCTTGCGCATCTGTTCCGACGTCCTTTTCAAGCGAGACTTCATCGACTTGTCGGTCAGCATGATGTCGATCTTGTCCATCAGCTCCTCGTCCGTCCAGTCGTAGCGATGCGACTTAAGGCCGTGGCCCGTTTCTTCAACGCGGGTGGCGTTGTCATGACCGTCCCACACATAGGGCATGATCAGCGCCGGCTTGCCGAAATAGAGGCATTCGGTGAAGGAATTGTTGCCCCCGTGGTGGATCACGGCATCCACCTGAGAGATGACTGAAGGTTGCGGGAACCAGCTGTCGATCTGCACATTGGCGGGAATGTCGCTGTATTGGTCCTTATAGTCGCCAACATTCACAAGCGCTCGCACGGGCATTTTCCCGAGGAGCGAGATCAGCCGCTTGAGCAGATCCACATCGCCGGCGCCCAGCGAGCCGAAGCTCACATAGAGGAGCGGCTTGTCATTGTGCTTGTCGAAACGCGGGATCTTGTATGGCTTTTCCTGGCGCACGCAGCCCTCAAGATACTGGAACTGCTTGGCAGACAACGGCTTGCGTCGCTTGAACTTCACGGCCGTTGGATAGAGCAGCAGGTTCATGTGGGGCGACGACTCGAAGAACTGGCCGATGGGATAGGATTTCTCGCCATGCTCCTTGAGGAAGGCGTTGAAGTCGTCATGGATCGGCTTGATGACTTCGTTGAAGCGCTTGCGGTAACGTTCGAAGCCCGCCTTATCCTTTTCGCTGCAGCCGGATAGATGCGGCGGGATATCCGGATCCTCGATCTCGTTCTCCGAGCAGGAGATGATCCTGACCCACGGCTTTCGTTTCTCGCGCGCATAGTGCTTGATGGCCGGAAACAGGATGACGTTGTCTACGCACACGACGTCGGGTCTCAGCCGCGCCAGCATGCCGGGCAGGTCCTTCTCCGCCCATTTGGCGGTTGAGACGATCGCCTGCCAGCAGTCCTTTACATAATTGTCAATTTGTTCATGAGGGCTTTTGCGGAAATTCGGAATATGGCCGTTGATGAACTCGGTCCAGAATTTCGCCATTTCTTCAGGCGGCATGGGTTCTGACAGGTTCACGGGATGCGCTTCGAAGCCATAACCTTGGTAAACGTGCAGAAATCCCGGATCGGAGAGGAAGACCGCCTTGTGTCCGAGCAACTCGACCGCCTGCGCGATGCCGACGGAATTGAGCGCCGGGCCAAAGGCTGCCTCGGGGAAGAAAGCGATCGTCTTCCTCTTCGCAGCGCCGGTTCGCTTCGCCGGCCTGCGAGCTGCTTTCGCGGGCTTTGCCGCTCTCTTCGCCCCCCTGCCCGATCGCTTCGCCGCCGTCTTTTTCGCCGACTTAGCCGACTTGCCAGCCTTTCGCGCCATGCGTTTCTCCTTTTTCGAAACTCTCTAACCCGTTCCATTCAGCTGCTCAAGACTTCCGCCCTGTCAGCGCATTCCGGTCGAGCCGCTGAGAAAGAAGGACGAGCGCGAAACTCACGCCCATGACGATCGTGGCCATTGCGTTGATCTCCGGCGTCACCCCGAAGCGGATCATCGCATAGATCTTCATGGGCAGGGTGGTGGAGGCCTGGCCTGCTCCGGCGGTGAAATAGGCGATGATGAATTCATCGACCGAGAGGGTAAAGGCAAGGAGCGCCGCCGCCAGCACCGCAGGAGCAATCAGGGGCATTGTGATGCGCATGAAGGTCGTCAACGCCTTGGCACCGAGATCGGATGAGGCTTCAAGGAGCGACCAATCGAAGTTTTTCAACCTCGCCCGCACGATGGCGCAGACAAAGGCGATATTAAAGACGACATGGGCGAGGATGATCGAGTGCAGTCCCAAGGTGAACTGGAGCAGGGTGAAAAAGGAAAGAAGAGCGATAGCGAGCACCACATCCGGAATGATCATCGGCGCGAAAAGCAAGGCGTCGGCGGCGGCGGAGGCCGGACGGCGCTCGATCCCGAGCGCGAGAAGCGTGCCGAGAACGGTGGCGATGATCGTCGAGGCTAAGGCGACAAGCAGAGAGTTTCTTGCCGCTCGCAGTATGTCGGCGCTACCCAGGAGCTTTTCGTACCAATCAAAGGAAAGTCCGGTCCATACGGTGGGGAGACCCGCGCGATTAAAACTCAACACCATGAGCATGAGGATGGGAGCATAGAGAAAGACGAACACCAGAGCGAGGTGCGCACGCAGCGCTCTAGGCATGACGCGCCCCCCTGCCCGCCTGGGCGCGGCTCGACCCTAAGGCTTGCAGAAACAGGAGTATCATCATCACGGCGATAAGTATCATCGACAACGTGGCGCCGAACGGCCAATCACGGGCCGTGAGGAATTGGTCATAGATCAGATTTCCGACCATCTGCAGGCGCCCGCCCCCAAGTAGATCCGGCGTGATGAAATTGCCGATCGACAAAACGAACACGAACACGCCGCCAGCCGCCACGCCCGGCAGAGTGAGCGGCAATGTGATGCGCAGGAATGTCGTTGTGGCTGCCGCGCCAAGATCGCGCGAGGCCTCGGCATATGAGGGATCGAGACGCTGGAGCGCGGCATAGACGGCGAGGATGACGAAGGGCGAGTAATTGTAGACGAGTCCCAGAACGACGGCGAATTCATTGTAAAGCAGAGGAAGAGGCTGGTTGATGACGTTCGACCATTTCAGGAAGGTGTTGACGATGCCTTCTCGGTTGAGCAGCACCATCCAGGCGTAGGTGCGGATCAAGTAGTTGGACCAGAAGGGCAGTATGACGAGCAGCAGGAGAGCGGGCTGCAGCCGTGGGTTCGCACGGCTGATGGCATAGGCCGCAGGATAAGCCAGCAGAAGCGACAGTGCGGTGGCTGTCAGGGCGATACGGGCGGAATCGAGAAGAATGGAAAGATAAAGTGGATCTATGGCGCGGCGGAAATTATCCATCGTCATCGCGTCGTAGTCGATGCCGCCATAGACACCCCGCTCGAAGAAAGCCATGGCGAAAATTACCGCGCAGGGTGCGATCAGCAAGAGCGCCAGCCACAGGAATCCCGGCGCCATAAGAAGAAGAGCGGAATTGTTTTGCGGCATGAGCGAGGCTCCGAGGGCCTAAACTCCACGGAGCCCTGATTCCGGCACTTACTTTGCAGCAATAACCTCGGTGACCGTTTTCGAGAAGGCCTTCTGCCCATCGCCGAGATCGCGCAGCTGCTCATATTTCAACAGCTCGGCAGGAGTGATCGCCATGTTGGGATATTTCTCCAGCATGGATTTGTCGATCGCCTCCATCCCCGCTTTGTTCGGCGTCTTGTACATGATGTTTTCGACGACCCACTTGCCGTTGTCGGCGCTCAATATGTAGTCGATGAACTTGTGCGCAGCGTCCTTGTTCTCGGAAGCCGCCGTGACGACCATCGTGTCCACCCACAAGTCGGAGCCTTCCTTGGGAACCACATATTTGATGCTGGCATTCTCGGCGATACCGTAATTGCACCACCCATCCCAGGCGTGCGCCACCACGGCCTCTCCGGACACGAGCTTCTGATAGAAGACCGTGTCGTCATACGCCAAGAGATCACGCTTGGCGTCGATAAGCTTGGCTTTGGCGGCGTCGAGTGTTTCCTGATCCGTAGAGTTGACCGACTTGCCCAAGGAAAGAAATGCCGCAGCCATGAGCCAGCGGTCGGTGGACAGCATCGTTTCCTTGCCCTTCACATCCTCAGGAGGCGAAAGCAGGTCGTTCCAGCTCGCCGGCTCAGTTTTTACCAGGTCGGAACGGTAGCAAATTCCCGTCGTGCCCCAGGCATAGGGAATGGAGAACTTGTTGCCGGGATCGTGCTGCAACTGCATGGCCTCGGGATAAAGATTCTTGATATTGGAAATCTTGCTGTGATCGAGCGGGGCAGTCAGGTCGAGCTTGTTCAGGGCCTCGGCAAAGGGAGAGGAGACAAAGAGCACGTCATAGCCCTTGCCGCCGCTTGCCGTGACCTTGCCCATGATCTCCTCGTTGGTGGCATGCACGGAGAGCTCAGCTTCAATGCCGGTATCAGCCTTGAACCGCTCGAGCAGGTCCTTCGGCATGTAGCCGTCCCAGTTGGAGATAACGATT
>DATBMX010000266.1:0-11381 GCA_036554625.1 Aestuariivirgaceae bacterium | reverse complement strand
CCTGGGGCGCTACCCTTGTCCGATATTGATTGAGCCTTAACTCATTGACTTTATTGGGCGGATACGCTGAAATCTATTGCCTAGATTATGCGTTCCCGTTAGGCTGATGAGCTGAACGTCATGAGGGGTTCATGGCTGGTAAGACTCTGACGCGAGCCGATTTGAGCGAATCCGTGCATCGGCAAGTGGGTTTGTCGCGGACCGAATCGGCAGACCTGGTTAAGTTGATTCTCGACACCATGGCCGATACGATAGTCTCAGGACATGGAATCAAGCTGTCCTCCTTCGGTACGTTCATCGTGCGCAACAAGACCGGCCGCATCGGCCGGAATCCCAAAACCGGTCAGGAAGTGCCGATCACACCGCGTCGCGTCCTGGTGTTCAGGCCCAGTCAAGTGATGAAAAACATCATCAACGGTCTGCCTCCAGGAGAGGGAGACAAAGCGGAATAGATTTTCGATGGCTGAACCTGTTCGCCAACCGGAAGAAGTTGCAATTCGACCGGAGAAGGCGCCTGAGGCTTTTCGCACGATCAGCGAAGTTGCCGAAATTTTGGATGTGCCTCAGCATGTGCTGCGCTTCTGGGAGACGAGGTTCTCGGCTGTGAGGCCGATGAAGCGGGGCGGCGGACGGCGATTCTATCGCCCAGCCGACGTTGACCTGCTCAAGGGCATTCGCCACCTTCTCTATTCGCAGGGCTATACGATCCGCGGCGTCCAGCGCATCTTGAAAGAGCAGGGCACCGCTCCGGTCGTGGAAGTCGGCCGTGGCAAGGCGCGGGCGGCCGACCCCCAGGTGGCGTCCAATGAGCCAAAGTCCATTGCCCTTGCGCCGAGGAAGCCGCGCATCATATCGAGCAGCGACGACGTGCCCCCGCAGCTCGTCACCGCTGTTCAGGCGCCGACGCGGCTCAGCATGACCAAGGAGCAGCTGATGAGCTTGCGCGAGGCGCTGGCTGATCTCCTGTGGGCGCGCCGCATCCTATCGGGCGGTGGCAATACGGGGTGACTGCGCTCTTTCTCTGCGCCTGTCCCGATGCTATATCCGCCACCGTCGGAGCGTAGCGCAGCCCGGTAGCGCACTACTCTGGGGGGGTAGGGGTCGCGGGTTCGAATCCCGCCGCTCCGACCATTTCGGCGTTGACATTTGAGTGCGGTAGCGAGGCCACGCAATTCCGCCTGAAATTGTCTTTATGCTTGCAGCCCGAGTCGATGGGCGGCCTCGCCGGTGTGTTGGAGGTGGGATGAACAATCTTGGCTTGGCTGGTAAGCCTCGGCGGGCGGTTTCGCTGGGCTTCGAGGGCCTTGATTGGGATCGGCTGGTCGATACGCTTCCGGTCGGCATCTACACCTGCGACCTGAGCGGCCGCCTCGTTCAATATAATCAGCACGCTGTATCCCTTTGGGGCAGGTCGCCCAATGTGAGCGACCGGGAATACCGGTTCTGTGGTGCCGCCAAGACCTATGAGCTCGATGGCCGCGACCTCCTGCCGGAGGACACGCCTATGGCAAAGGTTCTGCGCACCGGCGAGGCGCTGCGCGGATACGAGCTGATCGTCGAGCGGCCGGACTTGAGCCGCATCTTCATCCAGGCCAGCGCCGAGCCGCTGTTCGACGAAAGCGGCGCGATCGTCGGTGGCGTCAGCTGTTTTCAAGACATCACCGCTCGCAAGGAGGCCGAGATTCGTGACCGAAAGCTGCTCCGCCGCGTCAACGAGCAGACGGCGCTCTACCAGTTCACGGATCGGCTCTACCGCGCCGAGACGCTGCAGCAACACTACGAGGCTGGCCTCGATGCGATCCAGACCGCCTTGCGCTGCGATCGCGCTTCTCTTCTCTTTTTCGACGAGATGGGAGTGATGCGCTTTGCCGCCTGGCGCGGGCTGTCTCAAGCCTATCGCGCCGCCGTCGAGGGTCACTCGCCCTGGACCCCGGAGGAAACCGATCCCTCGCCCATCTGCATGACGGACGTCGAGGCCGCCGGCCTGCCGGAGTCCCTGCGTGAGACAATCACGAGGGAGGGCATCCGCGCCCTTGCCTTCATTCCCATGGTTGCTCGCGGCAAGGTCATCGGCAAGTTCATGACCTATTACGAGGCGCCTCATAGCTTCACAGCCGACGAGATGGATCTCGCCGTCACCATTGCCCGCCAGCTCGGCTTCAGCGTCGAACGAAAACGCGTGGCGGATGCGCAGCGCCGGGCCGAGCAAGGCTTGCGCGAGAATGAGGAGCGCCTGAGGCTTGCCACGCAAACCGGAAAAGTGGGCCTCTGGGATTGGGATATTCTGAATGACCGCCTGTCGTGGACGGACTCGCAATTTGCCATCTTGGGTCTCGACAAGGAGAAGGTTGAGCCCACGGTGGAAGGTTTCTTCGCGCTTCTTCATCCGGACGACCGCGACAGGGTGCGAGAAGCGCTGGCGCGCACCTTGAAGGACAACGCGCCCTATGAGATCGAATTTCGCATCATGCGGCCGGATGGCCGCACGAACTGGCTCTTTGCCAATGCCAGCGCCTTTTGGGAAGGAAATCGCCCGGTGCGGCTTTTAGGGGCGACCTTCGACATCACGGAGCGCAAGGAGGCCGAGGCCCAGCGCGGTCTCCTCGTTGCCGAACTGAGCCACCGGGTCAAGAACACGCTCGCAACCGTCGTTTCCATCGCGCACCAGTCTTTCTCGCGCGGCCAGCCGGTCGATGAGGCCCGCAATTCATTCGCTGCACGCATCCAGGCTCTTGCCCAAACCCACAGCAGGCTTGCCGATGCCGCCTGGTCGGGCGTTTCCTTCAGAACCATGCTGCTCGACGAACTCGCGCCCTATCTGCGCGAGGACGGCGGCAATGTCCGCCTGTCCGGTCCCGACCTCAAGCTCAACTCGAAGACCGCGGTCACCCTTGGCATGGCGTTCCATGAGCTTGTCACCAACGCCGTCAAGCACGGGGCGCTGTCGCGTCCCGAAGGCTGTATCGAGGTGACCTGGACTCTTGCGGAAAACCAGCTCTCCATTCGATGGATCGAGTCCCACGGACCCAAAGTTTCCCCGCCGCAGCGCAGCGGCTTTGGCCGGCTGCTTCTCGAACGTGCACTTGCAGCGGATCTCAGAGGCGATGTTCAGCTGAACTTTGCCGAGCATGGCCTTGAATGCCGCGTGAGCCTGCCTCTCTGAACAACGCGACCATCCTCATCGTCGAGGACGAATTTCTTTTGGCGACCATGCTTGCCGAGGATTTGAAAGCCGCGGGCTTCGCCACCCTTGGCCCTGTTATGAGCCTTGCCAACGCCATGCGGGCCGTCGCGGAGGAATCCTTCAGCTTGGCCGTCCTCGACGTAAACCTCGCGGGCGAAATGGTCTATCCGCTTGCGGACGAATTGGCTGCTCGCGCCATCCCCTTCCTGTTTCTCACCGGCTACGGCGCCTCCCATCTGCCGGACCGATTCCGAAACGCTCCGCGTCTTTCGAAGCCCTATGACCCTGCTTTGTTAACAAGTGAGATCGCCAAAATCCTTTCGCCTGTCAGGCGATGACGGAACTCAAATCTTATGTGCCGTTTCCGGCCCGCCGCGCTGGCGCGAATCATGCATCTTGTGAGAGTGACGGAACGCTCAGGAGCGGGAGAGACCGGAGCGATGAACTCGGCTGGACTGTTTCGCCGTAGTCTCGATGCGATGTTCTTCACAGGCGCATCGCGCGCGCTCGCGCCCCTGTTCCAGGGCATAGGAGCCATTCTCACGCTCCACCATGTGCGCCCCGGAGGCGGCCTGCAGCCCGGTTTCGCACCCAACCGAAGCCTGGAGATCACGCCCGACTATCTCGATGCGATCATCGGCTACATCAGGGCGAGGGGCTACGATATCGTTTCGCTTGAAGCGGCTGCGGCCATCGTCAGGTCGGGTCAGAAGCGCCGCAAGCCCTTCATCGTCTTCACCGTCGATGATGGCTATCGTGACGTTTTCATCCACGCCTGGCCGATTTTCCGCCGCCATCAATGTCCCTTCACCCTCTTCGTTGCCCCGGCGATCGCCGAGGGAACCTGCGAGCTTTGGTGGACAGGGCTGGAGGCCCTGATCGCCGGCTCATCGCACCTCGTGGTGAGCTTCCCCGACACCACGGTCGAATGCACGACCGTCACCGACGCACAAAAGCGGGCGGCCTGGCGAAAGCTGTATGCGCCCTTCCGCGCGCTCGACGAGGCGGTTCAACGCCGGCTGATACGAGACCTCTGCGCCGAACATGGAATCGATCTCGGCGCCATCTGCCGGGCAAGCGCCATGGGCTGGGGCGAGCTCAGGACAATCGCCAAGGATCCCCTATGCGCAATCGGCGCTCATACCGTCCATCACTATGCGCTGGCAAAGCTGAGCTCCGAGGATGCTCTTAGGGAGGTCGTCGCCTCCCTTGAAGCGATCGAGCGCGAGCTCGGCGAGCGTCCGAGGCTATTCTCCTATCCTTACGGGGATCGCCGCTCGGCAAGCGTTCGCGAGTTCGAAATCGTGCGTCGGGCCGGCATCGAAGCCGCCGTCACGGCGCGGCGCGGCCTCATCTTTCCGGCTCATGCACGGGCGCTGACGGCGCTGCCGCGCGTTTCCATCAGCGGCCACTATCAGCAGCTGCGCTATTTGGAAGTCCTGCTCTCGGGCACCGCCTATGCCGTTTGGAACGGCTTTCGGCGCGTGCAAGCTGCCTAAGGCTCGTCCGGCCTCTGCATCCAGCGCACGAGCAGCATGGCGAGGGGAAGCCAGGCAAGCCCCGCCGCCGCGAAAAACAGCGCTTGGCCCAATCCTCCCCATTGCATCGTCGCCGCATCGCCGATCACCATCGCCGCCAGGCAATAGACGATGAGATAGATGACAATCGCCACTGTGCCGATGAGTTTTCTCCTCCGCACCGTCATGAGTGAATGCATAGGGCTGCGTCCCTGGGGCCGCAAGCTGCGTCGGATGGCGCCTTGTCGCAATGGGTGCGTCGGCGCTAAGGGGGGCGGCCATGACCGCAGCCGCAGCCGACCGGCCTATTGCGCGCGAAGGCTTCCTCCGCCTTTGGTTGTGGAGTCTCGCGGCCCTCGTCTTCGCCATGGTTCTTGTCGGCGGCGCGACCCGGCTGACCGACTCGGGCCTCTCGATCACCGAATGGCAGCCCATTCTCGGCGCCCTGCCGCCGCTGAGCGAGGCGCAATGGCTCGAAGCCTTCGAGAAATACAAGGCCATTCCCGAATACCGTCTCGTCAACCGCGGCATGAGCATTGCCGAGTTCAAGGCGATCTATTGGTGGGAGTGGGCGCACCGCTTTCTCGGTCGTTTCATCGGCCTTGTTCTGATCGTTCCCATGGCGGTCCTCTGGCTCACGCGTCGGCTCGATGCCCGCATGATCCGGCCACTCTTGCTGCTTCTCTCTCTCGGCGCACTTCAGGGGGCGCTCGGCTGGTACATGGTGAAAAGCGGTCTCGCGGAGCGAACCGACGTCAGCCAATATCGCCTCGCCGCTCACTTGCTTCTTGCCGCCGTGATCTATGCCAGCATCATCTGGATCGCGGCCGGTCTCACATTCAGCCGCCCCCGCGGCGCGTCTCGCAATGCCGCCGCAGCTTCAGCTCTGCTCCTTCTCTTGTTCATGCAGATCGGCCTCGGCGGTCTCGTCGCCGGTCTCGATGCCGGCCTGTCTCACAACAGCTTCCCCTTGATGGACGGTCGGCTCATCCCGGATGGGCTGATGATCGTCGCGCCCTGGTGGAGGAACCTGTTCGAGAACGCACTGACAGTTCAATTCCTTCATCGTCTCCTGGCCTATGCCATCGCTCTGGCGGCAGTGCTCAATGTTCTTGATCTTTGGCGCTCGGGCGGGGGGAGGGGGCCAAAGCTCAGCGCCCTCGCGGTTTTGAGCCTTGTGGTCGTCCAGGTGGCGCTCGGCATATGGACTCTACTGGCTGGCGTGCCCTTGCCCCTGGGGCTTCTTCATCAGGCCGGAGCCATGCTGCTGCTGTCGGCGGCCGTGATTCACCAGCATCTCGTGGCTCGGGGCATTTGACCTGTGTTGCCCGCTTGCATCGGTGGCACGATCTTGCGTCCTGCTACCTGAGGGAGCAACAACAAGGCGATATACTCTTATGGTTGTGACGATTCGGGGACAAAATGCGGCGTAAATTCTGGTGCGGGGCGGCAGCCGTGTTGCTGGTCCTGTGGCTCGGTCGAACCGGCCTTGCCGCCGATTATCTCATCTTTGCAGGGACAACCGAAACCACACCCGCGACGCTCGACATGGCGGGAGACAGCCTGACGGTCGAAGAAGGTGGAGCGCTCTCAGTCGCGGCCGGCGATGCTGCGGTCATGGCGACAGCCGACGATTTCGTGATCACCAATGGCGGCACGATCGAATATTTCGACTTCATCGACGGCAGCATTGTTGTTCTTTCGTCTCAAGGCGGCGTCATTCACAATGAGGCGACCGGAACGATCACGTCGACCACAAACGGCATCACCGCAAATCATGAGCGATTTGACGATCCTCAATCATGGCGGGCTCACGGGCGTTGACGGGCAAGCCATAGACGCGATCGGTAGCAGTCTGGACCTTTCGAACTCAGGCGCCATTCACGGTACTCACGGCGTGGAACTGGGCGAAAGCACCGCAACCTCCTTCGTGAACACGGGCTCGATCAGCGGCGATGTCGATGGCATTCACCAGCACAGCTCGGAACTGACGGGCAGCAACAGCGGCACGATTTCGGGCGTCGAGACTGGTTTCAGCGTGCATGACAGCAGCACCCTCGACTTCGTGAATTCCGGAAGGGATTGAGGGCACAAACCTTTATGGCATGCGCGTCTATGACAATACTGCCGCCGACACCACCATGGCGCGCCTTGCCAACAGCGGCAGCATTCTTGGCGGAGAAACCGGCATTCTTGTTCAGGACGCGGAGCTCCACCTCATCAACACGGGCAGGATCGAAGGCGGCCTCTTTGGCATTTTCCAGACAGGCACGGGCAGCCTCTCGCTGACCAGTGCCGGTCTCGTGGCGGGGTCCTCCCACGCGCTGTTTCTCGACGGAACCGGCAATACGCTGAGTTTGCTTGCCGGCTCCGTGCTCGACGGCGCCATCTATTTCGCCAGTCCGGACAACAGCCTGAACTTCGGCAATGGACTCAGTGCTCTTCTGACTTTCGACGCCACGAGCGCAATCCCAACGAACATTGCCTTCAATGGCATGCCCCATGCCATCGACATCGCCAACAACCAGATCACCGTCGTCGATCCCACGGGCTTCGCGATGGCGGATGAAATGCTCACCGATCTCGCGGACTCCGTTCTTGATGCCGTCTCGAGGCGCGGCAGGCACGGTGCCGATGGAGAGCTTGCCACCTCGCTCTCCGCCGGGGAAACGATTGCTGCCAGCGGTCATCGCTTCGCCTCGGGCACCGTCCTGTGGGCCGAAGTCTTCGGCCGTTGGCGCGATCAGAAGGAAGGCGGCGCCATCTGGGCTTCCGATCATCGTCTCTCGGGCGCGCTGGCCGGCCTTGAGGGCGAATTGGCGGAGGGCGTGAACATCGGCGTTTTCCTGGGTGCAGCCGACAGTGAGTTGTCTGTCGATGATGGGGCGCAGGACATCGAGTCCCGAAGCTTCTATGGCGGTATGCGTCTCGCTCGCGATTGGCGCGCAGGCGTGCTCAAGGCTGCCCTGCTCTTGGGCTGGCAGGAGAACGACAGCACCCGCCGCATCGCGAGCAACGCCGCTGTTTCGGGAGTCGAGACCGCTGAAGCCACCTACGACGGCGTCTTCGTCGCGCCGCAGATCGGCTATGAACGGCGCACGGGCGCCTTTTTCTCCTCCATCTCCGCCCGCTATGCCGGGCTATTCCTCGATGACTATGAGGAACTTGGGTCTTCGGCCGATCTCGACGTCGACTCGCGCAACATCCATGTGGCGGGAGCAGACCTTAGATTTTCGCGACCTTCCGACATTGCCCTGCCGCAAGGCGCGCTCGTCCTCGAGCCTCACGTCGGTTTGAAGGGACGTCTGCTGCTCGGCGGCGATGAAATATCGGCGGAAGTGCTCGGCACCTCGATTGACGATTTCCATGTCGACCAGGAGCAGGCGGTGCTAAACTTTTATGCCGGAGCCGCCGCGGCCTTTGGCTCCGGTGACGGACGGCTTCAGCTTCGTTTTACGGGCGATGCAGGCATGGCCACGGACGGCTCCGTCACGCTTTCCGCCGGGCTCGGCGGCGACTTAGCCTTTTGAGCAGGTTTCGACCCGCTTTTTTCTTGTCCGCAGTTTCGCTAAAGGAGCCCTTCACCCCGGCGAAAGGACCCCCATGGCCGCCAACAGAGTTAAGATCGCCGTCATCGGCGCTTCCGGCTATACCGGCGCCGATCTTATCCGCCTCGCCGTTCGCCATCCCGCCATGGACATCGCAGTGCTCACCGCCAATACCCATGCGGGCAAGCAGGCTCATGAGGTCTTTCCCCATTTCGCCGCCCTCGATCTTCCGCCCATGGTCCGGAACGAAGAGGCGGACTGGTCGGGTGTGGACGCGGTGTTCTGCGGTCTGCCGCATGCGACGAGCCAGGAAGTCATTGGAGCGCTCCCCTCACGGCTGAAAGTGATCGACATGTCGGCCGACTTTCGCCTTCGCGACGCCGCCGTCTACGAGAAATGGTACGGCGTGCCCCACAAGGCCCACGAGCTGCAGAGACACGCAGTTTATGGCCTCACCGAGCATTACCGCGACAAGATTCGCAAAGGTCGCCTCATCGCCTGTCCTGGCTGCTATCCAACCGCGGCGCTGCTCATGCTCCTGCCTCTCGTCAAGGATGAGCTGATCGACGCAGGCGACATCGTGATCGACGCCAAATCCGGCGTGTCGGGCGCAGGCCGCAGTCTCAAGCAGAACCTGCTCTTCAGCGAGGCAGGCGAGGGCCTCTCACCCTATGGCGTCGCCTCGCATCGCCATGCGCCGGAAATCGAGCAGGAGATTTCGCAGGCGGCGGGGCGTCAGGTCATCGTGAACTTCACGCCGCATCTCATTCCCATGAGCCGTGGCGAGCTGTGTACGTCCTATGTTCGCCTGGCCAAGGGCGCGACGGCGCAGGATTGCGACAAGAGCCTGGCCAAAGCTTACGACGGAGAGCCCTTCGTCCACATGGCGCCCAATGGCGTGATACCCTCAACGCAATATGTGCGCGGGTCGAACAATGTCCTGCTCGGCGTCTTCGCCGATAGAATACCTGGCCGCGCCATTCTGGTCTCCACCCTCGACAATCTGGTGAAGGGTTCGGCTGGCCAGGCCATTCAGAATTTCAATCTGATGTTTGGCCTGCCGGAGACCTCGGGTCTCGAGCAGGTAGCGCTTTTTCCATGAGCATGGTCGGGATCTGATCATGCGTTTTCCAAATCTCTTCTCGCCCTTTCGCATCAAGTCGAGGGAATTCAGGAACCGCATCTTCTCCACCGGCCATGACACCTACCTGCCGGAAGGTGGTCTGCCATCGCCCGGCCTGATCGCCTATCAGACGGCGCGGGCGAAGGGCGGCGCCGGTCTCATCATTATCCAGGTCGTCGGCGTTCATGAAACGGCCCGCTACACGGGCGAACTCCTCATGGGCACCGCCGATGACTGCATTCCAAGCTACCGATTGCTCATCGACGCCATCCATGCCCATGGCACGAAGGTCTTTGTCCAGCTCTTCCATCCTGGCCGCGAGCTGTTGGGCCGCCCGGAAGGCGTGGTGCAGCCCGCCTTTGCCCCGTCCTTTTCGCCCTCCGAACGCTTTCGCACCGTGCCGCGGCCCTTATCGCGGGAGATGATCGCGGAGATCATCGATGGCTATGGCGCCGTTGCGCGCCGCATGGCGGAAGCGGGAGCTGATGGAGTCGAGATCGTCGCAAGCCATGGCTATCTCCCCGCCCAGTTCCTGAACCCGCGCGTCAATCGCCGTGAGGATGACTATGGCGGCAGCCTTGAAAACCGCCTCCGCTTCACCCGCCAAGCGATCGCGACGGTGAGACAATCCGTGCCGGACGACATGATCGTCGGCTTGCGCTTTTCAGGCGACGAGCTCGATTCCGATGGCCTCACCGAGGACGAGACCATTGCCATGGCGCGACTTATCAAGGGTGAGCTCGATTATCTCAATGTCATCGCGGGGACTTCGGCCGCCTCCGCCGGCGCCGTTCACATTGTCCCGCCTATGACGGTGGATCACGCCTATCTGGCGCCCTATGCCTCGAAGCTGAAGCAGACCACGGGCTCGGCGGTCTTCGTGGCCGGCCGCATCAATCAGCCCCATGAGGCCGAGCGCATCATCGCCGAGGGTTCGGCCGACATGTGCGGCATGACGCGCGCCATGATCACCGACCCCGACATGCCCAACAAGGCGAGAGAAGGGCTCACCGACGATATCCGCGCCTGCATCGGCTGCAACCAGGCGTGCATCGGGCATTTCCAGCTTGGCCTGCCTATCTCATGCATTCAGTTCCCGGAGACCGGCCGCGAGCTTCTCTACGGCGTCAAGCCGATGGCGCCGAGCCGGCGGAAGATCATGGTGGTGGGCGGCGGCCCGGCTGGTCTCAAGGCTGCCGCCGTCGCCGCCGAACGCGGACATGATGTGACGCTTCACGAGAAGGACAGCCGTTTTGGCGGCCAGGCCCTCATCGCCCAGCTTCTTCCTGGCCGGGCCGAATTCGGCGGCCTTGCCACCAATCTCATCCGCGAGGCGGAGCGCTCGGGCGTGAGGCTCGTGAAAAACAGCCGCATCACTGCCGACAGGGTTCTCGCCGACAGGCCCGATGCCGTGATCGTGGCGGCGGGGTCGATTCCCCGGCTGCCGCCGGCCGAGGGCCTGGCGACGGCGCAGAACGTCGTTCACGCTGCCGATGTCTTCACCGGCGCAGCGAAGACCGGGAGCAGGGTGGTGATCTATGACTGGCTGGCCGACTGGGTGGGCGCGGGCGTCGCCGAAAAGCTGGCTGGCGAAGGCGCCTTCGTGCGCCTTGCCGTCAACGGCCTGTCACCTGCGGTCAACATCCAGAACTATGTGCGCGACGTCTATCTCGCCAGGCTTCACAAGCTCGGCGTCACGGTTTTACCGATGATGCGTCTCTATGGCGTCGACGGAGAGACCGCCTATTTCCTGCACACGCCATCGCAGGAGCCCGTCATCCTCGAAGAGGTCGATACGCTTGTTCTCGCCTGCCCGAATGCGCCGCTCGATGGCTTGGTCGAAGAGCTGCGTCCTCTGGTGCCGGAGCTCCATATCGTCGGAGACTGTCTCGCTCCGCGCACGGCGGAAGAGGCGGTCTTCGAAGGCATGAAGGCGGGGTTTGCAGTGTGACCGTAGGAATCATCATTCTGGCGAAAGCCGGAATGATGATGGGAGGTGGGCTAGCGCG
>DATBMX010000254.1:0-9962 GCA_036554625.1 Aestuariivirgaceae bacterium | reverse complement strand
TATGCCGCTTTCTGCCAGCCAATTCACAGTCGGTCGGAGCAGTCTCTGGAACGTGGGCTTGAGCTGGTAGATACTGGGCATGATTTTGCTGGTATTATTGTGCGCTGGCCGGACTGCGATTCTCAATATGTACCTGCGAGGCGCTTGTGCGGGAGGTTTTTGAAAAGCGGTTTACAACCCACGACGGCACGGAACTGTTCTACCGGTACTGGCCGTCAACCAGCCTCGCTCCAAAGGGAGCCATCCTGCTATTTCATCGCGGGCATGAGCATTCCGGCAGGATGGCGCATCTGCCCGAAGAACTTCGTGTTCCGGAGTTTGCTTTCTATGCCTGGGATGCCCGCGGCCACGGTCGGTCGCCCGGCGTGCGAGGGTTCAGCCCCAGCATCGGAACATCGGTTCGCGACCTCGACGACTTTGTTTCGCACGTGGAGAGTGTTTACGGAATTCCTCAGGAAAGCATGGCAATTGTAGCGCAAAGCGTGGGCGCAGTGCTGGTTTCAATCTGGGCGCATGATTTCGCCCCGAGAATTCGCTGCATGACCCTGGCTTCGCCCGCATTCAAAGTGAAACTGTACATTCCGCTTGCTCGTCTCGGACTGAAAATGCGATTTGCCTGGAGCGGATTGTTTTTCGTGAATTCCTACGTCAAACCGCAATTTCTAACTCACGACCCTGAGCGGATTGCATCCTATAAGTCCGATTCGCTGATATCCCGGCCCATCGCAGTGAATATTCTGCTAGCGCTCTATTCTGCAGCACAAAGGATAGTGGATGATGCGAGAGCAATCATCGTTCCGACCCAGTTGCTCATCTCGGGTGCGGACTGGGTGGTGCATCACGCGCCGCAACATAGATTTTATGAGAGATTGGGATCGCCCTATAAAGAGCGACACGTTTTGCACGGCTTTTATCACGACACATTGGGGGAGCGTGACCGTGCCCAGGCAATATCGATAGTGCGCCAGTTCATTATCGACAGGTTCTCGGAGCCGGCGAACGGGCGGTCGCTGCTCGAGGCGCATCGCCTCGGCTATACCCGCGATGAAACGGATCTGCTGCGTTCACCCTTGCCACGTTTTTCTCTGCGAAATTTCAATTGGGCAGCCGCTCGCTTCGCGTTGCGGCTAACCGGCTACCTATCCAAAGGTGTGGCCTTGGGTCACCAAACGGGTTTCGATTCCGGTTCTACCCTGGACTATGTGTACCTCAATCAACCGCAGGGACGTGGGGCTTTGGGCAGGTTCATTGACCGCCAGTATCTGAACACCATCGGCTGGAGAGGAATCCGTCAGCGAAAGAGTCACATAGAGGAAGTTCTCCAGCTTGCCATACGGCGCCTGCAAGCGAACGAGCAACCCGTCCGGATCGTCGATATCGCCGCAGGCCACGGGCGGTATGTGATCGAAGCCGTCGAAGGCGGCAAAGTAAAGCCGGATTCAATATTGCTGCGAGACTACAGCGATTTGAATGTGGCTGCTGGCAAGCGACTGATTGCGGACAAGGGACTCATCGGTATCGCGCATTTCGAAAAAGGAGACGCATTCGACAAACACAGCCTTGCCACCATACCGTCTCAACAGACGATTGGCATCGTGTCCGGCTTATATGAGCTCTTCGCCGATAATTCCATGGTGCTCCGTTCTCTCGGCGGACTGGCGAAGGCAATCTTGCCAGGCGGTTTTCTTGTTTACACCAACCAGCCCTGGCATCCCCAACTGGAGTTCATTGCCCGTGTACTTACGAGCCATAGACAGGGTCAGGCATGGGTTATGCGCCGCCGGACGCAAGCCGAGATGGATCAGCTCGTAGAGCACGCGGGATTTCACAAGGTTACACAGCGGATCGATGAATGGGGTATCTTCACCGTTTCGATCGCCCAACGCGCTTCCTAATTTTTCACAGTGCAGCACAATGATCAGAAGTTTGGAAGCGGAGTTGCAATTTGGCCAACAACGTCGGACCATCGCTATGCGCTATTTGACTGGTGCGATGTTCCTGGGAGGGGCGGGATTTATCATCGGCGACTACGGATTTGGATTGCTCTGGCCGGCAATCTCTCTTGCGGCGGTTTTCATCAATTACGCTTTTCTTGGACCGGAGGGTTTCCGGAAAAGACCCAACGGCCAGATGAGCCTTCCAATCGTGATTTTGCTTGCACCCTATCTTCTGGGCGCTTGGATAAACTCGCGCGTTTGGACATGGGAGGACCCTGCGCCAGTCTGCATTCTACCGGGCATAATGCTCGGGCGCATTCCTTCGCGAGCCGAAGCTCCAAAGTATCGTACGATCATAGATCTGTGCGCGGAGCTGCCTGCCACAAGCCGAAAAGTCGATTGGCAGTCCTTTCCCATGCTCGATCTGATAACGCCCGATGCATCGCGGCTGCGAGCTGCTGCGGCTGCCATCGAAGCTTCCAAGGTGAAGGGACCGATGCTCGTCTGCTGCGCGCTCGGATACTCGCGCAGCGTATGCGCGCTCGCTGTCTGGCTGGTGAGCAGCGGGCGAGCGGCGAACGCCTCCGAGGCGATTGAGCAAATCCGCCGCGTCCGCCCGAAAATCGTAATTGACCATGAAGACCGAGCGTCGATCGATAATTCAGTGATGGTGCCCGCCAATGAACTCTTCGGCCGGGCAGGGTGAGCCAGGTCTAGGCGTGCAGCATGATCACGCGCATAACCGCGATGTCGCTCCCATTGTTTTTCGCTCCTTCGCGCGTGCTTGCCTTGGCGCAACTCCAAACGTCACCTTCTTTCGTTGTGAACTTCTCGTCGCCGACGGTAACTTCGAGTTCTCCGACAATGGTCTGACACACCATGTCGGCTTCCATAGGTTCGCCCACGGGCTCGCTGGCACCGGGCTGATAGACGATGTCCACCATTTGCACCGTCTTATACGCTGCAATGTTAGACGGCCGGGTTCCAAGCTCGATGAGGCGTACTCCAGGCTTGATTTCCTGTCCTTCGTCCGCACCATATTGCCTGGGCACCGCCCGTCCCGGTCCCGCCATAAGGGGCATTGCGGCCAGTGTTAGACCAGTTGCCAATGCAGTTCTGCGACTGATGGACATGAAATCCTCCCTTTTTGAATGAGTCCATCCATTCCGAACCTCCAACGATCAACTGTCAAGTCAACTTCTGCCGTTAATCGCCAATACCAACTACGAAGGTGCAACGCCCCGCGAAAGGACGCTAAGCCGGTGTGTCCGCGGTAACGTCCTTCCGTGCCGCTTTCCGGAACATCCAGACCGATGTGTATGCGGCTGAAAGCGGGTGACGACGGCGCCGATTGTTCCGATGGCGAGCACCCCGCCATTCAGACGAGGAGAAATGCTCCCAAGAGCGCAATGCCAGCGGCGGCTCAGTACGTGAAATCGGTCTCATCCCAATCCACTTCATCGGTGAACTGCATCGCGACCAATGGCAGCAGCAATAGGAAGGCTGCCATTATCCAGGGCAGCGTTCTCCCCAAGCTCACTCGCCTCCAGCCAGCGCTTTCAGTGTTTCCCATTGCCCTTGCCTCGTGCGTTCGCGAGACCCTCAAGTTAGCATGGACAATTGGTTGAACGGCATAAGCAAATTCGGCTTATGAAGTTTTCAATTTCAATGCCAAGGATGTTCTGATAGCGAAGTCAGCGCAATCACTTGTATCATCGACGGCTCTCGCGAAATCTTCTGCGAATGACAAGGCTCGGCGAAATTGGCATTGAGGGTTCGCGACCCAGTTGGCTCGATCTTTTCACTCCCAAGCTCTTGACGGTCCTTAGGGAAGGCTATGAGCTGCGGCATTTGCGTGCAGATGCCGTTGCAGGGCTCACCGTCGCCATCGTCGCCCTGCCGCTTTCGATGGCAATTGCGATTGCTTCCGGCGTTTCCCCGGCCCAAGGTCTCTACACGGCCATCACCGGCGGTTTTCTGGTTTCGGCGCTTGGCGGCAGCCGATTTCAGATCGGCGGGCCTGCCGGTGCCTTCATCGTGCTGGTCGCAGCGACCGTGCAGGCGCATGGCGTGGACGGGCTTATCTTGGCAACGATCCTGTCGGGCATAATTCTCGTTCTCGCCGGATTCTTGCAGCTTGGCACATATATCAAGTTCATTCCCTATCCCGTCACGGTGGGGTTTACGGCCGGAATCGGCGTCATCATCTTTGCTAGCCAAGTTAAAGAACTCTTGGGCCTGAGGCTGATCGACGTCGAGCCCGGACCGCTCCTCAACAAAGTGCCGGTTCTTTGGAACAGCTTGCCTAGTATCAATCCGGCAACAGTGGCTGTGTCGCTTGCTACAATCGCGGTCATCGTCGGCTTGAAAAAAGTGAGACCGCAGTGGCCGGGAATGCTCATTGCCGTGACAGCAGGCGCCGCGGCAACCGCACTCGTCGACCTGCCGGTGGCGACGATCGGCACGAAGTTCGGCGGCATTCCGGAAAGTCTTCCCTTTCCCTCTTTGCCCGACTTAAGCTTGGCGAAAGTGCAAGCCGTGCTGCCAAGTGCCGCCGCCTTTGCGCTGCTTGGTTCCATCGAATCCCTGCTTTCGGCAGTCGTGGCCGACGGAATGACGGGCCGCCGCCACCGTTCGAATTGCGAATTGGTAGGGCAGGGGATCGCCAATATTGCCTCAGGTCTATTCAACGGCTTTTCGGTTACTGGAACCATCGCGCGCACCGCGACAAACGTTCGCGCCGGAGCGCATGGTCCCATTGCCGGGATGCTCCATTCCGTCTTTCTGTTGCTGTTTGTGGTGTTTGCAGCACCGCTGGCCAGCTTCATTCCCCTGGCCAGCCTCGCCGGAGTGCTTGCCGTCGTCGCCTGGGTCATGTTCGAGAGACACGCCTTCGCCACCCTTCTGCGCGCCTCGCGGGGTGATGCAGCCGTTCTGCTCACGACATTCCTGCTCACGATCTTCCGCGACCTCACGGAAGCCATCATCGTGGGCTTTGCCTTGGGTTCGGTGCTGTTCATCCATCGCATGTCAAAGGCGACGATAATTCAGATGCAGCCGCCGCTCATTGAGGACGACAAGGCCGATGACGCGAATGGAGGGCGAACACCATATGACGAATCTTCGGCAAGCGACCCCAATGTTGTGGTCTATCGCATCACGGGCGCTTTTTTCTTTGGCGCCGCCGCATCGATCGGCCTGGTCCTCGACCGCATCGCCAACACGCATCGCGTGCTCGTGATCGACTTGTCGGCTGTGCCCTTTCTCGACTCGACAGCGGCCAAGACCGTAGAGGGACTTGCTCACAATGCAATTCGGCGCGGAACCAAGATCATCCTAACAGGCCTATCACCCGATGTTCAGCGGGCGCTTTTCACGCACGGCGTGAAACCACCTCTCGTGAAATACCAGGCCGACGTTCATGCCGCGCTGAGGGCGAATCGGACTACGCCGCGGACCTAATAGGATCGCGGCATGCCGAGGTCATGCTGGGCGATGAAGTTGAGCGTCATCTCTTCCGAGATGGGTGCGAAGCGGAAGAGGCGGCAGTCGCGCCACAGGCGTTCCAGATGGCTATCCTTCGCATAGCCCATGCCGCCCAAAGTCTGCATTGCGCGCTCTGTCGCTGCGGAGCAGGCTTGCGCGGCGATGAGCTTTGCGATGTTGGCCTCCCTGCCATAGGGGAGCCTATTGTCGAACAGCCAGGCGGCACGATAGTTCATGAGGCGGGCGCATTCGCTTTCGGCATGCGCCTGCGCCAGGGGAAACTGCAGTCCCTGATAGGCGCCGATCGGCTTGGCGTCGAAAAGCTTGCGGCCCGCGGCATAGTCTACGGCCATGCGGATGGAGAGGTCCACTGTGCCGACGAGACCCGCCGTCGTGACGATTCTTTCCGTGTTGAGAATATCGAGTAGCTGCGCCCAGCCCTTGTCCAGCGTGCCGATGAGATCCTCAGGGTCGATACGCACATTGTCGAAGAACACGCTGGAGGAGGAGAGAGTGTTGGTGCCCAGCTTCTCGATGGAAGAATGGCTCAGGCCTTCGCGATGAACATCGATGAGAAACATGGAGATGCCGGCGGTCTTCCTTGCAACCTCTTCAGGTTTGCTGGTGCGGGCAACGACGAGCATCTTGCTCGCGACATCGACGCCGGTGATCCATATCTTCCTGCCGTTCAGGCGCCAACCGTTGCCGTCGGGCGTCGCAAAGCTGCGAATGGCGAGGCTGTTCGATCCGGCCTCGGGCTCTGTCAAAGCCATGCAGCAATGCAATTCGCCCGAGACGATCCTGGGGAGCAAGCTGGATTTCATGGCGTCGCTGCCGAAACGCGAGATGCTGAGGCCGCCGAAAATGGGCGTGATCATGAAGATCTGCGCGAGGGTGGACCCGGCGCCACCGGCGACGAGATTTTCTATGACCAGCGCCATCTCCAGCATGCCTAGCCCGCTGCCGCCATGGTCGGCGGGAATGGCGACGCCGCAGAGGCCCGATTTGCAAATCGCATCCCACATTTCGAAAGGGAAGGCTTTACTGCGGTCCTTTTCCCGCCAGTAGTCCGGACCGAAGGCTGCGCCGAGCCTGCGCGAGGTCTCGACGATCATCTCCTGTTCGTGCGAGAGGTGAAAATCCATGGCGCTCCTATGCTCCCCGGAATTCGGCGCCGCGCTTCTCGAGAAAGGCCGTCATGCCCTCATGCGCGTCGCTTGAGTCGAAGAGAATGGCGATCATCGCCTGTTCGTGCCGAAGCGCTGCTGCAAGAGGCACGTCGGCGCCATCATTCAGCGTGCGCTTGAGAAGCTTTAGGGCCAACGGGGATTTGGAGGCGATGGCGGCGGCCAAAGCACACGCCTCCTTCATCAAAGCCTCGTCGGGTACGACGCGGTTGACGAGTCCAAGCCGCTCGGCCTCCTCAGCACTGATGCGCGCTCCTGTGAACATCAACTCCTTGGCCTTCGCGGGCGATATTTGCCTGAGCAGCCGCTGAGAGCCGCCGGCTCCGGGGAAAAGGCCGAGATTGATCTCCGGGAGGCCAAAGCTTGCGCTTCCGGCGGCGAGGCGAATGTCGGTGCACAGCACGAGCTCGACGCCCCCGCCGAGCGCGAAGCCGTTCACCGCGGCGATCGTCGGCTTGTCGCAAAGCTCGATTCGCCGGAACACCGTATGAAGGCGCTCGGCCAGTTCGAGATAGTGCGACAAGCCGCGGCGGGCGTTGAGATCGGCAATATCACCGCCGGCGACAAAGGCCTTGCTGCCTGAACCAGTGACGATCACGACCCTGATCTCCGCATCGGCGATGGCACGTGCGAAGGCCTGATCAAGCGCAGCAAGAGCCTCCATGTCGAGAGCGTTCAAAACCGCGGGCCGGTTTACGGTGATGAGCGCTGTTCTCTCCACTTTCTCGAACAATATGCTCTCGCTCATTCGGCTCGTCCTTTCATGATGCTGTAGAAGCCATGCATCCCGCTCATTTCCAGGCAAGTGCACGGCGGCATGCTTTCAGAATGCGCGCAACGGAGGGCATGTATTCCCTTTCCAATCGCGGCAGAGGCATCACAACGTCATAGCCGGTGACGCGCTCCACCGGCGCCAAAAGAGCGGTCATGGCATGCTCGGCGAGGGTTGCGGCGATCTCCGCGCCAAAGCCAGCCGTCCGCGCGGCCTCGTGAACAATGACGCAACGGCCGGTCTTCTGCACCGAGCGCAAGATAGTCTCGGCGTCATACGGCTTGAGCGTTATCAGATCGACGATTTCGGCCGATATGCCCCGCTCGGCCAGAACGCCTGCCGCCTCCATCACTTCCGTCAGCATGGCGCCCCAGCTGACGAGCGTGAGATCACTGCCTTCCTTCAGCACGTCGCAGCGGTCGAGCGGCCAGGATTGGCCAGAATCCTCAACATTTTCCTTCAACAAACGATAGAGCCTCGTCGGCTCGAGGAAGACGACGGGATCGGGATCGCGAATGGCGGCGAGAAGAAGGCCGTAAGCCTTTCTCGGCGAGGAGGGGATGACCACGCGCAGACCGGGAATATGGGCAATCATCGACTCGATCGATTCCGAATGGTGCTCCGGCGCATGGACGCCGCCGCCATGCGTGACCCGCAGCACCATGGGACAGGCGATGCGGCCCTGGGTTCGCGTACGCATGCGGGCGGCATGATTGGCCAAATTATCGAGGACGGGATAGAGAAACCCCAAGAACTGAATCTCGCAGACGGGCTTTAGCCCCTGTGCGGCCATGCCGATCGCCAGCCCGCCGATCATCGTCTCGGCCAAAGGCGTGTCGAGCACGCGCCTGCTGCCGAAATGCTGTTGAAGGCCCTCGGTCGCCCGAAAGACGCCACCGTGACGGCCAACATCCTGGCCGAACACCACGACGCTTGGATCATCCTCCAGAGCGCGCCGCAGCGCCAGATTGACAGCCTGAACAAGGGTCAGTTCACTCATGCGCCCGGCCAAGCGCCTCGACGCGCTGCGCCATCAAACCGGCGGGCAGGCGCGCATAGGTGTGGGCGAACATTTGATCGGGCAGGGGCGGAGCGGTCGCGAGATAGCGATCCGCCGCAGAATCGATGAGGGATGCAATCTCGGCCTGCATGGCGAGCTCGCGCTTTTCAGACCAGGCTGCGCGGCTTTCCAGGAAAGCACGCATGCGCCTGAGAGGGCAAAAACGCCAGCGCGCCTTCACCTCCTCGAGATTGCGATAGCGCGATGAATCATCAGCGGTGTTGTGGTCGTTCAACCTATAGGTCACGCCCTCGATCAGACTCGCGCCGGCGCCTCGCCGTGCAGCATCAAGCGCTTCCATCATGGCATCGCGAACGGCAATGACGTCATTGCCGTCCACCTGAAGTACGCTGAGGCCTCCGGCGATGCCCTTTTGCGCGAGAGTCAAAGCCGCGGTCTGGCGCTCGAGGGGCGTGGAAATGGCCCATTGATTGTTGACGATCATGAAGATGAGCGGCAGCTGCCAAACGCCAGCCACATTGATGGCTTCATAGACGTCGCCCTTGGAGGTCGCACCATCGCCGAACAGGCAGACGGCTGCCCTGTCCTCTGCCTTGAGCTTCATGGCGGCCGCTACGCCAGCAGCATGAAGAGCGTGATTTGCAACGGTGATGCTGATCGGAAAATCCTGCGTCACGGCCGGATCGGCAAAGGCGTGTCCCCGTTCATCGCCGCCCCAATAGAGGAGCAACTCCTCCATACGGCAGCCTCGCCAGATTTGAGCGCCCGCCTCGCGATAGCTCGGCACAAGTATGTCGCTGGCCCGCATGGCAGAGGCTACGCCCACCGCAATTGCCTCCTGACCCAGTGAGGTGGCAAAGGTGCCGAGTCGGCCCGTTCGCTGCAGATTCACGCATTTGGCGTCGAAAGCCCGAGCAAGGTGCATGCCGCGATAGATCGACAGCATGAGGTCAACGTCACGACAGAAATCCGGCAAGGGCGCCAGAGGACTTCCCTCCTCGTCCAGAAACTGCCGGTAGCGCACTTCGAATTGCGCCACGATCCGGTCGGAATCGGCCACGCTCGCCGGCATCAATAGTACCCCTGATAGGGCCTGCGATGCGTGCCCTCATAGAAATAGTCGATCATCGTCACGAAATCGAAGACCGGAAGCCCCGTCTCATCCTGCACGGCCTTTGCATAGGGCGGCAGCACCGAACATTCGAGCACGATGGCACCGAGATCGGGATGCCGATCCTGCAGCTCCCTGGCACACTGGACGGTCTCGCTCTCAATCAGGTCCGAATCGAGCTCGCCGCCCTCCTCAAGAATGGCCTCCTTGAAATGCGGCTGATCCTCCATGCCCGCAACCACGACATTGACATGGCTGCCGACGCCAGCCAGTTCAAGCACGCGGTTGCCAAGCTTCCGGCGCGTCGCGGTAATACAGCCGAGGGGGCGGCCGTCGGCGAGCATCTGGGCGAGGAACGGAATCTGCAGAAGGCTCGAAAGGAACACCGGCACTTTCACGGCCTTGCGAACGGCGGCCTGATACTGCACGAGAAAACCGCAGTCGCTCG
>DATBMX010000244.1:0-2004 GCA_036554625.1 Aestuariivirgaceae bacterium | reverse complement strand
TTGAGCCGCACCACCTCGCCGGCACGCAGCCCGCAGCCGTAGCTCAGACTGAGCATCACGCGAGCCTTGAGACTGTCGGCAACTGCCAGCAGCCGCTTCGCCTCGTCCGCGCTTATCACCAGTGGAATCTTCTGTGGCGCGCGGAGATGATAAAGCTCGTTGGCCAGATCCAGGCGCCGTAGCGTCACCCGGAACAAGAACCGCAGCCCGGTCATGATGCAGTTGCGGGTGCAGATGCTCACGCCCGTTTCGGCCAAGTACAGCTGGAAACGACGGATATCCTCGAACGTGGCTGTCTCAGGAGATCGTTTCAGAAAAGCGGCGAACCGCCGGCAGCTGCGAATGTGGCCTCGCTGTGTGCCCGCGCAGAGCTTGCGCGCGTTCATGTCTTCGATCATACGCTGACGCAGCGGGGGGATAGCCTCGGTTGTCATCGGCAACTCCTGTCTCGAATGAGGTTGAAGACACCTCGATCCTCAAGACAGGGCGCTTCCCCCGCTACCGACGATCTCTCCCCTGGGGATAATCCTCAGGACGAGCCCTCCCTCGTCACTATCGCAAAGCGATTTAGTGCTATGGCGTCAATTCGCGCATCGCGACGGCACGGCAGCTATTGAGGGTAGAGCGGACCCTAACGCGGCGATTGACCCATAGCGGGCCTACGTCTCCTAAGTGCTCGGACCGGACCGCACCGTTGCTCGGCGAGCAGAAATGTTTTGTCCGATGCGCCAAAGGACGCCGGTGGCGTCACCATGGTGTACGGATAAACCCCGCCGAAATTGGCTGATCCGAACCCAATGAAATCGGGCACTTCTGTTCTTGCGAAGTGTGTTAGGAAAGACACTGGTTTTTCCCAACGGCTGTGCTAGGATGCTGTCCATCAGGACAGTGGGCGACCATGGCTCGAATCACGATCGTGGCGGTGCTATTGATTACTTCCTACGGGCAGGGAGCGGGACGGGGGTTGGTGGCTCTAATAGAGGGCTACTCCTGCGGAGCTTGGACTGCAGCAGTTCAATCATCGGCGCACGCCGCTCATCATCCCGACATCCTACTCGCCGGCATTACCGATCTCGCTGGAATGGGGATCTGGCTCGATAATTACTGCCGAGCCCATCCTCTTGATAAAATCGCTGATGCCGTACACCAGCTCGTGCTTGAGCTGCGCATGAAGCATGGCCGTTAGGGAAAGGGGATACCAATGAAGCGCGCAGCCATTTACGTCCGTGTCTCCACCGATCACCAGACCGTCGAGAACCAAACCCGCGAGCTGCGCCAGATCGCAGAGCGCCGCGGCTGGGAGGTGGTCGACATTTACAGCGATGCGGGAATATCGGGCTCCAAGGACCGCAAGCAGCGTCCCGGTCTCGACCGCATGCTGAACGACGCCGGCCGCCGCAGGTTCGATATCGTCATGGCTTGGGCCATCGACCGCGTAGGACGCTCGCTGATCGACCTGTTGGGCACCATCCAGCACCTGGAAGCCTGCGGCGTGGATCTCTACCTCGACCAGCAGAACATCGACACCAGCACGCCGATGGGCAAGTTGGTGTTCCAGGTGACTGGTGCATTTGCCGAGTTCGAGCGCAGCATGATCCGCCAGCGCGTGCATGCGGGGCTACGGAGGGCCGTAGCGAAGGGGCAGCGTCTCGGTCGACCACCGATTCCCGATGCCGTGCGGGAACGAATCCTCGAGGCCGTGAAGGGCGGCATGAGCGTGCGCAAGGTTGCCGCCAAGTTCGGTGTGAACAAGTCAACGGTGCAGCGGATCGGCAGCCCTTTCGAAAGCGCAAGCGTGGCAGCCGTGTAAGACGACAGCCGAAATAAATCGGGCGAACCCCGCGGTCGTTCTACAACGGCGGCGGTTGGCGAACCATGATTCGCTTTTGCCTACCCTTGGTTGAGTTACAAGAGCGCGGCGCGTGCAGAGGTGGGCTTGTGAGGTTTTGCCATTTGCCTTGCCTCCCGCCTGCTGAAATTGCGGAGATCCGTCGCCCTTGTGAA
>DATBMX010000243.1:0-1737 GCA_036554625.1 Aestuariivirgaceae bacterium | reverse complement strand
GAGGCGGCTGTCCGGGTCCGCCGCGCCGTCCAGATTCCCGCCCACCCGCCTGAAGACGCCCTTCACGACATAGGGGTCGTTGTCGACACGGATGGTGCGTCCGACCGCACCGCCTTCCGGAAACAGCGCCTTGGCGACGTTGTCGCCGAGATAGGCCACGCGCGCCAAGGACGTCATATCCGCCTGCGAGATGAACTCGCCCTCGGCAAGAGGAACGTAGCGAATCTCGGCCCAGTCCGGCTCAACGCCAAAGAGGCGCGCAACGGCGGAGCGGTTCTCGTAGACAAGATGAATATCACTCTTGTTCTGGACCACGCTTATCAGCTCGATATTGGGGATTTCGGCCTGGATGGCGCGCGCATCCTCGGGGAACAACGCGGCAAGGCCGCGTTCGGCCTGCGGCGCGAAGATCTGAACCTCGCCGCCCGATCGCACCATAATCATGTCCAGACTGTGGTTGCGCACCAGTTCCATGACGCGCGCGCTCGTGCCTTGCGAGACGGCAATGACGGCGGAGAGCACGGCGACGCCGATGGCGACGCCCAGCATCATCAGAAACGCGCGCTGCTTATGTGCCAGTAGCGAGGCCAACACATCGCGTCCGATTCGCTCGGTCCGGCTCATTTGGATTCCTCCCTCACCTTTGGCGAGTGTCGACTGAGCCCGCAATTTGACAGGCCAAAGGTAACATCCGAAGTGAGAAACCGATATAGGTTCCCGCCCGGGCTAATGACGCCTATGGGTCATTTTTCCCCGGTATTTCCGCCGAACCCCGATGTCTGATTCAAGCCGTTAACCAGCCGGAGCGCTCGCTGCGACTCCTCACCAGTAGCGGACTCAGTCCAGGCACGCGGTTGAGGCAGGTCAAAGTGTCGGCCTGAAGCGTGGTCATAATTTGGACCTATGGACAATGAGAGAATAAAATTCCTTTTGGACCGCGCAGAGCAAGCGGCAGAGCAAGCCAACTCCGCTGAAGCTCTGGGCTCCATAGAAATCTCAGCCGCATATCGGAGGGCTGAAGAATTATGGCGGAAGATGGCCGAGCAGGCAAAGATGCACGACTGAGGTCGATCTGCCCCAAAAAAATGCGCGGACGACGTATGCCGCTGTCTTGGGCACAGGTCGGTGGTCTTTTTCACTCCGGGACGGGGAAGGGTAAATGGATGGGCGGTTATCAGCCTCCGAGTGGGCGAAGCTCCCAAAGGAAGATCAGCTGGCCAATTGTCGCGAATGCATCTTGCAAGCTGAAAGGCTCGCGAGAACAGCACCAGCTGACATCCGAGCACATTACCTAGCTATCGCTGAATATTGGCGGAAGGTGAGCGTCGAGATCGAGGCTGAGGGTTAGGTTCAAGACCGGTGCATTACCACTCACTAAAGGGCAGCTTACTGGCGCGGGCAAACGTCAACGGATCGTCAGGCGAGCGATCTTCTCTCCCGCAAGCGTGAACGAGTATGTCAGCGTAATGGGGCTGCCGGGAAAGTTGCCCGCCACGGTAACGGTCACGACGGTCTCGTTGTTGGCGTGGATGGCGCTCGTCGGCTCTACGCTGAAGTTGTATTTGCGGATCGTTTCGTTCATCCATCGGAGGATGGCGGAGACGCCTCGATGCTCGTGACCTTCGTCCTTCACGACTGCGTCGCCCGCAAAGGCGGCAATCATGCCATCGACATCATGCTTGTTCGTAGCGGCGAAGTAGCCTTCCAACGTCGAGTGCAACTTGGTGGCCATGCGGC
>DATBMX010000228.1:0-11049 GCA_036554625.1 Aestuariivirgaceae bacterium | reverse complement strand
CTCGAACGGCACAGCCTGGGGCTGATCTGCCTGACGGGAGGTCCGACGGGCCCCGTGAACGAAGCCTTGGTGCAGGGCCAGTCGGTGCTCGCCCGCGACCGCCTCATCAAGCTCCACCGACTTTTCGGCGACCGGCTCTACGTCGAGCTGCAGCGCCACAATCTCGAAGTCGAGAACCGCGCCGAACCCAGCCTCATCGACATGGCCTATGATCTGGGAATACCGCTTGTCGCCACCAATGAGGCGTATTTCGCAAAAGCCGACGATTTCGCCGCTCATGACGCGCTGATTTGCATCGCTGAGGGCGAGGTCGTGGCGACGGAGGACCGGCGGCGACTGACGCCCGAACATTATTTCAAGTCGGCGCGCGACATGATCCGGCTCTTCGCCGATATCCCGGAGGCGATCGAGAATACGGTCGAGATCGCAAGACGGTGCGCCTTCCGGCCTGTCGCTGCCGATCCGATCCTCCCGCGATTCGCAGCCGAGCGCGATGAGCCCGAGGAGCTGAGGGTCCAGGCGCGGGAGGGACTCAAGGAAAGGCTCGCGGGCAACGGCGTTGTTGAAGGCTACAGCCGCGCGGACTACGAGGCGCGGCTGGAGTTCGAGCTCGACGTCATCATCAGCATGAAATTTCCCGGCTATTTCCTCATCGTTGCCGACTTCATCAAATTTGCCAAAGCGAACGGCATTCCGGTGGGGCCAGGTCGCGGCTCGGGCGCCGGCTCGCTCGTGGCCTATGCTCTGACGATCACCGATCTCGATCCCTTGCTCTTCAACCTGCTGTTTGAGCGCTTCCTCAACCCCGAACGCGTGTCGATGCCCGACTTCGACATCGATTTCTGCCAGGACCGGCGCGACGAGGTGATCAGGTATGTCCAGCAGAGATACGGCAGGGATCGCGTCGCGCAAATCATCACCTTTGGCAAGCTGCAGGCGCGGGCGGTCTGCCGTGACGTCGGGCGCGTTCTGCAAATGCCCTATGGACAGGTGGATCGACTTTGCAAGCTGATCCCCAACAATCCGGCTCATCCTGTGTCGCTGAAGGAAGCGGTCGACGGCGAGCCGCGGCTGCAGGAGGAGCGCGAGAAGGACCCGGCGGTCAAGACCATGCTCGAAATCGGCATGAAACTCGAAGGCCTCTATCGCCACGCCTCGACACATGCCGCCGGCGTCGTCATTGGAGACAGGCCGCTGGAAGAAGTGGTCCCGCTCTACCGCGACCCTCGGGCGGAGCTTCCGGCGACTCAATTCAATATGAAGTGGGTGGAAAAGGCGGGCCTCGTCAAATTCGATTTCCTCGGTCTCAAGACCCTTACCGTCATCGACAAGGCGCAGAAGCTGATCCGCGAAAGAGAGCCCCGGTTCGATATCAGCCGCGTATCGTTCGACGACAAGCGTACCTACGAGATGCTGGGCCATGGCGACACAGTCGGCATCTTCCAGTTGGAAAGCTCCGGCATGCGCGACGTACTGCGCAAGATCCATGCGGACTGTATCGAGGATATCATCGCCATCGTCGCGCTATACCGGCCCGGCCCGATGGACAACATCCCCCGCTTCATCGCGGTGAAGCGGGGCGAGGAGCAGCCGGATTATCTTCATCCGCTGATCGAGCCCCTCTTGAAGGAGACTTATGGCATCATCGTCTATCAGGAACAGGTGATGCAGATCGCACAGGTACTGTCCGGCTACTCGCTCGGCGAAGCCGATCTCCTGCGCCGTGCCATGGGCAAGAAGATCAAATCGGAAATGGACCAGCAGAAGCAGCGCTTCATTTCAGGCGCGCTCGGTAAGGGCATTCCGGAGCACAGGGCCGATTACATCTTCGAACTGGTTGCCAAATTTGCAGGTTACGGCTTCAACAAGTCGCATGCGGCAGCCTATGCTGTGATCGCCTATCAGACAGCCTATCTCAAGGCGAATTATCCGACCGAGTTCATCGCCGCGTCCATGACCCTCGATCTCGGGAACACCGACAAGCTGCAGATGTTCAGGCGCGAGGCGCAAAGACTCGGGGTCAGGATAAACCCGCCCTCGATCAATAGCTCGGTCGTCGAGTTCTCCGTACGAGAAGGCGTGGTGCAATACTCACTTGCCGCTCTCAGGAACGTCGGACGCGGCGCGATCGAGCATCTTGTCGAATTGAGGAACGAAAAAGGGCCTTTCGCGAGCATCGGGGATTTTGCGCGCAGGATCGATGGTCGCGCCCTCAACAAGCGAGCTCTCGAAAGTCTCGCAAAAGCCGGAGCATTCGATTCCATTTCGTCAAACCGTCGCCAGATCGTCGCGGGCGTCGAGACGATTCTGTCGACCGCCAGCCGGACAATGTCGGAGGCGGAGGCCGGGCAGAACGACCTGTTCACCGGCATGCTGGCGAATGGCATGGCGTCCGAGCTTGCGCTGCCGGTCGTCGAACCATGGCTGCCGATCGAGCGCTTGAATGCCGAATTCGAGGCGGTTGGCTTCTATTTCTCGGGACATCCGCTCGAGGACTACATGAAGTCACTGGAAAAGCTCGGCGTGGAAACTTGGGCTTCGTTCCGCGAGAAGACGTTGATGAAAGGTGCGACGGCGGCGAAACTCGCTGGCACCATCACCTATCGCCAGGAGCGGCGCTCGCGAAGCGGCAATCGCTTCGCCTTTGTCGGCTTCTCCGAACCAACAGGCCAGTTCGAGGCGATCGTGTTCTCCGATCTTCTCGCCTCGGCGCGCGATCTGCTCGAACCTGGAAACGCCGTGGTCATCCGCGTCGAGGCGGACATTGAAGGAGACGAGGTGCGCCTCAGGCTGCATCATGTCGAGCTTCTCGATCAGGCAAGCGCGGCGGTGCAGAGTGGTCTCATCATCTTTATCAGGGACGAAGTGCCGGTCGATTCCATCGCGAGGCGGCTGAAGAACGGCGGGCGTGCGCCCGTAAAGCTCATTGTGCAAACGCCCACCGGCCGGGAAGTCGATATTGCCCTTGGCAATAAGTTCACCGTGACGCCTCAACTCAAGGGGGCCATCAAGGCCATTCCGGGAGTCGTCGACGTTCAGGACTTCTGATGGTCCGGCAACGAGATGGAAGCGCCGAACCTACTTTTGATCCCGATACGGCAGGGCCGAGATCGGCTACGCCCTTGCCTTAGGCTGCCGATCCACCTATAAGCCCGCTCGCAAATCCACACGCGGATGCTCGGGCCGTCGCGCATGGGTCGAAAGACCCCACATAGCGCCTCGTCCCTCCGGTGCCGGAAATCCGGCGGTTCAAGGCTTCCGCGGAGGTTCAACCGGAAAAGGAGTTATAAGGCATGGCTCTGCCTGATTTTTCCATGCGCCAGCTGCTCGAAGCCGGCGTTCATTTTGGTCACCAGACGCACCGCTGGAACCCAAAGATGAAGAATTACATCTATGGGTCGCGGAACGGAATTCACATCATCGATCTCGCCCAGACGGTGCCCCTTCTTCACCAGGCTCTGGTGGCGATCCGCGATGCAGTGGGAGCGGGAGGACGCGTGCTGTTCGTCGGAACCAAGCGCCAGGCCTCGGAGGCGATCGTCGACGCGGCCAAGCGCTCGGCGCAGTATTACATCAATTCCCGCTGGCTCGGTGGCACGCTTACCAATTGGAAGACAATTTCCAATTCGATCAAGCGGCTGCGTCAGCTCGAAGAGACGCTGTCGAAGGAGGACGTGGGACTCACCAAGCGGGAGCTTCTGAACCTGACGCGCGAGAAGGAGAAGCTCGAAAACGCCCTCGGCGGCATCAAGGACATGGGCGGCACTCCCGATATCATGTTCGTCATCGACACGAACAAGGAGCAGCTGGCGATCAAGGAAGCCAACCGGCTGAGCATTCCGGTGGTCGCCGTGCTCGATTCGAACAGCGACCCTGCCGGGGTGACTTATCCAATTCCCGGCAATGACGATGCGGGCCGCGCCATCAGCCTCTATTGCGATCTCGTTTCGCGTGCGGCGATCGAAGGGATCAGCCTGTCGCAGAGCCAGGCGGGGTTCGACATCGGAGCGGCGGAGACCCCAACGGCCGAAATTCTGCCGGTCATCGAAACACCGGCCGAGGCGCCTCAGGAGATGTCGCTCATCAATGGCATTACTCCGGCGCTCAGGAAGAAGCTCGAGGGCGAAGGCATCCAGAACATCCAGCAGGTCGCCGATCTCACGCCCGAGCGCGTTGCCGGTCTCGACGAGAAGCTGAAACTCAGGGGCAGGATTGGCAGGGAAGAATGGGTCGAGCAGGCGAAGGACCTGCTTGCCGGCAAGCCGCCGCGCGAGAAAGCGCAAAAGATGCGCGCTTAGAATTCCACATCCGACGAGGACAGAGCATGGCTGAGATCAGCGCGAGTTTGGTGAAGCAACTGCGCGAGAAGACGGGCGCGGGAATGATGGACTGCAAGAACGCGCTCGCCGAAACCAAAGGCAATCTCGAAGCCGCCATCGATTGGCTGAGGGCCAAGGGCCTGTCGAAAGCCGCCAAGAAGGCCTCGCGCGTTGCGGCGGAGGGCCTGATCGGCATGGCCGTCGACGGACGGACAGGCGCCGTCGTCGAAGTCAACAGCGAAACTGACTTCGTGGCGAGGAATGAGAGATTCCAGGCGATGGTCGCCGAGATCGCAAGGCTCGCGCTCGGAGCGCAGGGTTCGATCGAGACGCTGAAATCAATGCCCTATCCCGGTGCGAAGCATTCGGTTGCCGAGCATGTGTCGGAAATGGTCGCCACCATCGGTGAGAACATGAACCTGCGCCGGACCAGTCAGATCATCGTGAACAACGGCGTCGTTGGCTCATATGTGCACAACCAGCTCAAGCCGGGGCTTGGCAAGATCGGTGTGCTCGTCGGCATTGAATCTCAAGGGAACGCCGCAGAGCTTTCGGCCTTCGGGCGCATGCTCGCCATGCATGTTGCGGCGGCGAATCCCGTGGCGCTCGATCTCGCCGGCGTACCTGCGGCCACGCTGGAGCGCGAGAAGGCGATCCTTATGGAGAAGAACGCCGGCAAACCTGCGCATGTCATGGAGAAAATCGTTCAATCCGGACTCAAGAGCTATGCCAAGGAGGCCTGTCTTCTCGAGCAGTCCTATGTGCATGATGCGTCAAAATCGGTTACCCAGGCGCTCAAGGAGGTCGAGGGCCGCGCCGGCGCCACGATCAAGATCACAGGCTTTGTGCGCTTTCAGCTGGGCGAGGGAATCGAGAGGCAGGCGGATGACTTTGCATCAGAGGTCGCCAAGGCCGCCGGGGCGGCATAGGCGTCCGCTCGGAATTCCGCGGACCGCCATGACCCTGCCGTTCAACCGGCTTTTGCTCAAGATATCGGGCGAGGCCCTGATGGGTAGCGGTGCGTTCGGCATTCAGGTGCCCGTCATGGAGCGCATCGCTGAGGAGGTGGCGGACGTCGCAGCGCTGGGCGTCAAGATGTGCCTGGTCGTGGGAGGCGGCAATATTTTCCGCGGCCTCGCCACCGCGGCGCAGGGCATGGATCGGGTCGCTGGCGACTATATGGGCATGCTGGCGACGGTAATGAATGCGCTTGCACTCGAAAGCGCCTTGCAATCCAAGGGACTTGCAGCGCGCGTGCAATCGGCGATCTCGATGCCGACGATTTGCGAGACGTACTCGCGCGCCTCGGCGCTAAGACATCTCGCTCAAGACAGGGTGCTCATCTTCGCCGGTGGCACGGGAAATCCCTTCTTCACCACGGACACGGCAGCCGCGTTGCGCGCGGCAGAGATGGAATGTGATGCGCTGTTGAAGGGTACGAGCGTCGATGGCGTCTATTCGAGCGATCCCAAAACTGATGTCGGCGCAAGGCGCTACGAGCGGCTCACCTATGGTGAGGTGCTGAGCCAAAACCTTAAGATCATGGATCCGGCGGCCATCACGCTTGCGCGCGATAGCCGGATTCCGGTAATCGTTTTCTCCATCAGAACGCCTGGCGCGCTCATGGGCGCAGTGAAGGGCGAAGGGCGCTTTTCGCTGATCAGCGCCTAGACCCGATGCAAAGGGAACGCATATGGCACAGCAAATCGATATAAATGAACTGCAGCGCCGCATGCACGGCGCTGTGGAAGCGCTGAAGCATGAGTTTGCCGGCCTGCGGACGGGCCGGGCATCGGCCAGCATGCTCGATCCGATCATGGTGGATGCCTATGGTTCCGCAGTGCCGATGAACCAGGTGGCCAATGTGACGGTGCCGGAGCCTCGCATGCTGTCGGTGCAGGTGTGGGACCGCAGCGTCGTCACCTCTGTAGAGAAAGCCATACGCAACTCCAATCTCGGCCTCAACCCGCAGACCGAGGGCCAGGTTATCCGGCTACGCATTCCGGAGCTGTCGCAGGACAGGCGCAAGGAACTGACCAAGGTCGCGCATCAATACGCCGAAAAGGCGCGTGTGGCAGTCCGCAATGTGCGTCGAGACGGAATGGAGCATCTGAAGAAGCTCGAAAAGGACCACCTCATCGGCCAGGACGAACACCGCAAGAAGCATGACGAGGTGCAGAAGCTGACGGACCAGGTCATCAAGGAGATCGATGCCCTGCTTCACCACAAAGAAGCGGAGATCATGCAGGTTTGACCCAAGATTGGGGGGCTGTGATTTAGGGCATGAGCCAGCAAGCACAAGAGTCAATCCGCCTGAGCAAGGAGCAGGGGCGATTTCCACGCCATATTGCGTTGATCATGGACGGCAACGGCCGCTGGGCTGCGGAGCGGCTGTTGCCGCGCTCGGCGGGGCACCGTCAGGGCGTCGAGGCGCTGCGCCGCACCATTCGCGCCGCCGGAGAACTCGGGGTGGAATTTCTAACCATCTTCTCCTTCAGTTCGGAGAACTGGTCGCGCCCGAGCACGGAAATCAACGATCTTCTCGACATTCTGCGCCGTTTCATCCGCCGCGACGTGGCCGAGCTTCATGCAGCAGGCGTATGCATAACGGTGATTGGTGAGCGGGACGGGCTTGACGCGGATATCGTGACGCTGCTCGGAGACAGCGAACGGCTTACCCGGAACAATAACGGCATGCGGTTGATCGTCGCCTTCAATTATGGTGGACGGCAGGAAATCGTGCGCGCCACGCAGAAATTGGCGCGCGCCTGTCTTGATGGGCGTCTCGATCCAGCAGCGATCACCGCCGAAGTCGTCGCAGGCAATCTCGACACGGCCGGACTGCCCGATCCCGATCTCCTCATCCGCACGAGCGGCGAAGAGCGGCTGTCGAACTTTCTCTTGTGGCAGAGCGCCTATACGGAGCTCGTTTTCGTCGAGGAGCATTGGCCTGACTTCAACGGAGACCTGCTCACAAGGGCCATCGAATGCTATCTGGCGCGTGACCGGCGCTTCGGCGGTCTCAAGATTCAGACCGGCTGAACCGATGCAGGACGCAGCACCCCTCCCGGCGGAGCCGCACAAATGGCGTGATCTCAGCGTGCGCGTCGCTTCCGCCGCCGTTCTCATTCCGATCGTGCTTGCCCTCACGTGGCTCGGATCAGTGTGGTATGCGCTTCTGGTCGCAGCGATGGCTGTGTTCATGGCCATCGAATGGGCAAGACTCGTGCATGGCTTCAGCCCTGTGCAGCTTGCCTTGCATATCGCTGCGGGCTTGGCCGCATCGCTTCTTCCCTTCACAGTTGGCCTGCGCCCAGCGCTCTGGTGCATCGGCCTTGCGTGGGGGGCAAGCCTTGTCCATCGCGGTCTCACTGCCAGGGAGCATGATTGGTGGTCCGTACTCGGTGTGCCCTATATGGCTTTATCGGCTCTTGCGGTGATTGTACTGCGCAACGACGAAAGCTTCGGCATCATGGCCGTGTACTGGCTTCTCTTCGTTGTATGGGGCGCCGACACGCTCGCCTATTTCGCCGGGCGGAGAATCGGCGGACCAAAGCTCCTGCCCGCCATTTCGCCGAGAAAGACATGGGCGGGCCTTGCCGGCGCCATTGTGGGCGGCATCCTGTGCAGCATTCTTTTCGCGCTGGCCGTGGATCTTGAGGGAATTCTGTGGCTTGCCGGCGTGGGCGCGCTCCTTGCGCTCATCGAACAAGCGGGAGATCTCTTCGAATCAGCGTTGAAGCGAAAGGCGGGCGTCAAGGATTCGGGTGCGCTCATTCCGGGACATGGCGGCATGCTGGACCGGGTCGACGGACTCGTCGCCGCGGCCATGACAGCGGCGCTGATTGGCGGATTTCGGAGCGGATTTCCGACCCCCGCCGCCGGAGTGCTGGTTTGGTAGCAATCGTGCATGGGTTTTTCCATTCGCCAACGGCGAGCAATAACGGTATCACTTTGGAACAGTACGGGGATGAGGAGGCCTAAATGCTGAATTCCGTAGTCGAGCAGGCAGGGACATTCGGCTTCTACACGCTGGCCTTCTTGTTCGTCCTGACGCTCATCGTTTTCGTGCATGAATTCGGCCATTTCATCGTGGCGCGCTGGAACAACGTCAAGGTCCAGTCCTTCGCCATCGGCTTCGGCAAGGAAATTGTCGGCTTCACCGACCGGCATGGCACGCGGTGGAAACTGGGCTGGCTGCCGCTCGGCGGCTATGTAAAATTCGAAGGCGACGCGAATGCCGCGAGCCTTCCAAAGGCTTCCTCGCTCGACAAGAAGGCGCGGCTGGATCCCGGCAATTTCTACGGCAAGAGCGTCGGTCAGCGCGCCGCGGTGGTTGCAGCAGGTCCCATCGCCAATTTCATCCTTGCCATTGCCATCTTCACCATCTCCTTCATGGCTGTCGGAGTACCGGTGATCGAACCCAAGGTCGATACGGTTCAGGCCGGAAGTCCGGCGGAAAAGGCAGGCATAAAGTCGGGAGACGTCATTCGGCGTATCAATGGCAGCTGGATCACTTCCTTCGATGATATCCAGCGTATCGTCATGCCGCGCGCGGGCGAGACATTGCTCGTCGAGGCCGAGCGCGGCGGGATGACCCATCGTTTTCAAATCGTGCCCGAATCGCGCGAGATTGACGATGGATTCGGCGGCAAGGTTCGCATCGGGCTCATGGGCGTGTCGCGGCCCAGGGGGAACGGCATCATCCATGAGCGCAAAGACCCTGTCGAAGCTTTGAAGCTGGGCGTCATCGAGACTTATCGAATCATCGAAGGCTCGCTCCACTTCATAAAGCGAATCGTCACGGGACATGAGAACGCCAGCCAGCTTGGCGGGCCCCTGGCTATTGCGCAGATTTCCGGGAAGGCGGCGGCGCTCGGCTTCTATGAACTGATGCGAATCGCCGCCATGCTGTCGGTGAGCATCGGGCTTCTCAATCTCTTCCCCGTGCCGATGCTCGATGGCGGACATCTCCTGTACTATGCGGTTGAGGTCGTGCGCGGAAGACCGCTCGGGCCCAATGCTCAGGAGTGGGGATTTCGGGTGGGATTTGCGCTGGTTTTAGCCCTCATGTTCTTTGCCACATGGAACGATCTGGCGAGGGTTTTCGCATCCATATTCGAACGCGGCTAACAGCGCGAAACTTCTGCAAAATTCTTGATTTGCAATGGGCGAAAAACAACGGTAAAGAATTTGATGAGGCGGGAGTTAAAAGTTTTGGTCGGCGCGTCATCAGCGGGGAATGGCTGCATTAATGCGATATCGGCTTGTTTTTGCTCTAAGCTTCGCGCTGGCAATGGTGGCTCCCGTTCTTTGGCCAGCCGGGCTCGGAGCTCAAGCTTGGGCGCAGACCGCGCGAAATATCGTGGTCGAGGGCAACCAGCGGGTTGAAACCGAGACCATCCTTTCCTACACGCAAATCTCTCCCGGCGATCCCATTACGGACGAGGCGCTGGATGAATCGGTCAAGGCGCTTTTCCAGACGGGGCTGTTCGCCGATATCGACATTGCCGCCCGCGGTTCCACGGTCGTAATACGGGTCGAAGAGAATCCATTGATCAACCGGGTGAACTTCGAGGGCAACTCGGAAATCAACGACGACAATCTGCTGAAGGAAGTCGAACTTCGCGAGCGCATGATCTTCACACGCGCCAAGGTGCAGAGCGACGTGCAGCGGATCGTTGCCCTCTATCGGCGCTCCGGACATTTCTCGGCCAGGGTCGAACCCAAGATGATCCGGCTGCCACAGAATCGTGTGGATCTCGTTTTCGAGATCAGCGAAGGCGGTGCCACGAAGATCGAGCGGATCAGCTTCATCGGCAATGAGGCTTTTAGCGATGCGCAGCTGCGCCGCGCCATTTCGACAGCAGAATCGCGCTGGTGGAAGTTTTTCGCCACCACCGACAATTACGATCCTGACCGGTTGGAGTTCGATAAGGAGCTCTTGCGCCGCTATTATCTGAAGAACGGCTACGCGGATTTCCGGGTGATTTCAGCGACGGCCGAACTGGCACCCGACGGGGAAAGCTTCTTCATCAGCTTCGCGGTGGAAGAGGGGCCGGAGTACAAGGTGGGCGCCGTGGCGGTCAACACGGGCAGCACGACGCTCGATCCCAATCAGCTCAATCACCTGATCAGGACCGACACCGGCAGCCGTTACAATGCTCAAATGGTTGACAAGACCGTGGAAGAGCTGACGCTGGAGGCAGGGAAGTCTGGCTTCGCATTCGCCAAGGTCGAACCCAATATCGAGCGCGACCCCGCCAATCAGCGCCTTAACATCATCTATGACATCCAGGAGGGTCCCCGGGTCTACATTGAGCGCATCGACATCCGCGGCAATGTGCGAACCCTCGATGAAGTCTTGCGTCGTGAAATGCGGCTGGTTGAGGGCGATGCCTATAACCGCATTCTCGTCGACCGGGCGCGGCGGCGGCTTACGGCGCTTGATTTCTTCGAGAAGATCGATATTCGCGAGGAGCCGGGCTCGCGGTCGGACCAAGTGGTCCTGGTGATCGAGGTTCAGGAGAAGTCAACGGGGTCGATCGCGTTTTCCGCCGGTTATTCCTCCGCCGAGACTGTGATCGGCTCCATAACCGTGGCGGAACGCAATTTTCTCGGCCGCGGACAGGCCGTGGCTGTTTCGACCAATCTGAGTTTCAAGCGACAGGCGGTGAACTTCTCCTTTACCGAGCCCTATTTCCTCGGGCGTCGCATTTCGGCCGGCATC
>DATBMX010000180.1:0-8336 GCA_036554625.1 Aestuariivirgaceae bacterium | reverse complement strand
GAGCGAGAAGGCGGAAAAGGTCGTGAAGCCGCCAAGGATTCCGGTCGTGAGAAACGCCCGCATATCCTGGCTCGCCGACCATCGCAGCGCCATCAGTGAGATGAGCACGCCCATGGAAAAGGAGCCCAGGACATTGACGATGATTGTGCCCCAGGGAAAATCCGCCCCCAACATCCGATTGGCAAAGACATTTACAAGATGGCGGAGCGAAGAGCCGATGGCTCCCCCCGCCGCAATCCAAAGGATCATCGCCATGGCGGCGATATAGCTGCGCGACGGCAAGGCCGCAACTGCAGGCTATCGCTTGGCGCGTTCCTTTCTCAACTTCGCCCAGCGCTCAAGCCGCTCTCGGATTTCACGTTCGAAACCGCGATCTGTCGGGGCGTAGTAGGTTTCGCGGGGCATCCCGTCGGGAAAGTAGTTTTGCCCTGAGAATGCCCCGGGCTCGTCATGGTCATAGGCATAGCCTGCGCCATATTCCTGCTGCTTCATCAGCCGCGTGGGCGCGTTGAGGATGATCTTTGGCGGAGACAGAGAACCGGTTTCCTTGGCGCGGCGATTGGCACTGCCGAAGGCAGCATAGCTGGCATTGGATTTGGGCGCGGTGGCGAGATAGATCGTCGCCTGAGCGAGCGCCAATTCTCCCTCGGGCGACCCCAGAAAATCATAGACGTCCTTTGCGGCAAGGGCCTGATGCACGGCTTCGGGATCAGCCAAACCAACATCCTCGATCGCCATGCGCACAAGACGGCGGGCCAGATAGAGGGGGTTCTCGCCTGCCACGAGCATGCGAGCGAGATAATAGAGGGCGGCATCGGGGTCTGAGCCGCGAATCGATTTGTGCAGTGCGGAGATCAGATTGTAGTGTCCGTCTTGCGACTTGTCGTAAAGAGGCGCGCGTTTCTGGACGATCTGCAGGAGCGCCTCCGGCCCCATCGCCTCGGCGCCAGGAGGCGTGGCAGAGAATATCTCTTCGATCATGTTGTAGAGATAGCGGCCATCGCCGTCAGCGAGCGCAATGAGATGTTGGCGAGATTCCTCTGTCAGCGGCAGCGGCCGCTGCATATAAGCTTCGGCCCGCCCGATCAGTTCGTTCATGGCCCCATCGCCGAGACGATGGAGCACAAGGACCTGAGCGCGGGAAAGCAGAGGTGCGTTCAGCTCGAATGACGGATTCTCGGTGGTCGCGCCGACGAGCGTGATCGTGCCGTTTTCAACATAGGGCAAGAAGCTGTCGAGCTGCGCACGATTGAACCGGTGGATTTCATCGACGAAGAGCAGTGTGCCGCGCCCCTGCTCTCGCCGGATGCGGGCCTGATCGAAAGCTTTCTTGAGATCTGCAACACCGGAGAAAATCGCAGACATCTGTTCGAAGGCAATCCCCGTTTCGCCTGCAAGCAGCCGTGCGATGGTCGTTTTTCCCGTGCCCGGAGGGCCCCAGAGGATGATCGAGCCGAGACGGCCCCCCTTGAGCATGCGGGTGAGCGCGCCTTCCGGTCCGACGAGGTGATCCTGACCCACCACCTCGGGCAGCTTCGCAGGACGCAGACGATCAGCGAGAGGACGCGGCGCGTCTCCCGACAATCCCGCAGCCTCGAAGAGGTTCGCCATCCTCGCTCACCCATCCACCTCGAGGCGAAGCAGCCGTCCATTGCGGTTGATCGCGAGCGACCAGTAATCAGGAGCTTCAGCGATCACTTCGCCGAGTGTCTGAACACTATTGATCGGCTGGCCGTTGATGTCGACGATCACGTCGCCCTTGCGGAAGCCCAGGCGCCGGCCGATGCTGTTCCCGGGATCCACGACGGCGACACCACTCCTCACATCCTTGATGCCAAGCTCCTCGCTCACGGCGGGAGAGAGATTGACCACCCTGATGCCTGAAAGCGGATTGTTGCCATCGACCATCGTCTCCGCGCGCGGCGTCGTCTCGGGAGCCGCAGTAAGCAACACCCGCGCTTCGATCTCCCTGTCCTGGCGGCGGTAGCGGACAAGGATTCTCGTACCGGCGGAGCTGGTTGCCACCCGATAAATGAACTCCTTGGCAGTGCCGATCTCCCGTCCCTCGAGCGCGAGTAGCAGATCGCCCGGTTTGAGGCCGGCGGACGCGAAGGGGCTTTCCTTGTCCAGCTTCACGATCAACGCGCCCTGCGGACGTTCGAGCCCAAGCGAATCAGCGATTTCATGAGTCACGTCCTGAAGCTCGGCACCGAGCCACGGCCTTACGACCTTGCTTCCTGATAACGCCGATTGCACGACCACCCGCACCATATTTGAGGGAATGGCGAAGCCGATGCCGATCGACCCGCCGCTGCGGCTGAAAATCGCCGTGTTGATGCCGACCAGCTCGCCCGTCATGTTGACCAGAGCTCCGCCCGAATTGCCGGGGTTGATCGCAGCGTCGGTTTGAATGAAAAATTGGTAGTCGCTGATTCCCACATCCGTGCGCGCCAGCGCCGACACGATTCCGCTGGTGACGGTCTGTCCCACCCCGAAAGGATTGCCGATCGCCAGAACCAGGTCGCCCACGGCAAGCTCGTCAGAATTGCCGAGATCGAGCGCGGGAAGTTCTTGCTGTCCGGCATCGATCTTCAGCACGGCGAGGTCGCTTCGCTCATCGGACAGCAGGATAGAAGCATCAAATTCGCGGCGGTCTGCCAGCACGACGCGAATGGCGGTTGCCTCGCGAACGACATGAAAATTCGTGACCATGATCCCCGAGCGATGGACGATCACGCCCGAGCCTAATGAATTCTGCGCACGCTCGCGCGGCATGCCGAAAGTGTCGTCGCCGAAGAAACGGCGGAAGAACGGATCATCCGCGAAGAGCGAGAGCGACCTCGTCTTGACTCGCGTGCGTGCATAGACGTTCACGACCGCCGGACTCGTCTGTTTCACCAGCGGCGCAAAGGAAAGCTGCAGGTGAGCGAAGCTCTGGGGCACAGTCTTCTGCGCCTGGATGGGACAGGCCATTATCGCAAGAAATGAAAGCATGAAGATCCAGCGCATCGTTGATTTTCCCTTCACCTTCATCGTCGATCGAACTTGGTGGAAAGAATCACGGCTGACTCCGTGCCCGTGACACCGGGAACCACGCCTGCCACGTCGAGAAACTTGTCCATATCCTCAGCGGAGGCAGTGCGCACGAGAGCAACGAGATCATATTTGCCGCTGACGGAATAAAGTGCTTCCACCTGCGGCATCTTTAGAAGCGCGCGCGAAACCTCGTTGGTTCGCTTGGGCTCGACTTCGATGGTGACGAAGGCACGGATGCCGCCTGGCTCCGCGCCCTCGGCAAGGCGGATCTGATATCCGGCGATCACGCCGGACTGCTCGAGCCTGCGGAGCCTGTCCTGCACCGTGGTTCGAGACAGCCCCAGCTTTCGCGCGAGTGCCGAAACGGGCGCCCGCGCGTTAAGCTGGAGCAGAGAGATCAGCTCCTGATCCTTGGTGGAAAGCGAGATCATGCTTCGGCAGATTAACGGGAAATATGTCAAACTGACGGCGATTCTGCCATTCCGACGCAAAATATCGTCTAGGAACCGACTCACAGTCGGTCAAATTTCATTCTTGGAAATTCGAGGAGGATCACATGGAAGAATCGGGCGGCGGAGAATCCCTTGAAAAAGTCAGGAAGCTGAAGCCATCCCCACGCAGGAAGACGGATGCCGCGGGCACGTCACGACTGTTTGCGGACGCCGCGGAACTGTCCAAGCTGGTCGATCCCATGGAGCCCGTCTTCTGTTTCTCCGCGGAGCGGCTCCGCCAACGAATTGGCGAATTCCTGACGGGCTTTCCGGGCGATGTAGCCTATGCCGTCAAGGCCAATCCTGGAGAGCATGTCCTCCTGACGGCATCGGCTTGCGGATTGACGCTTTTCGACGTCGCTTCCGTCCACGAAATGAAGCATGTGCGGGCAATCGCCCCGCGGGCTCGGTTCCATTATCACAATCCGGTCAAGTCTCGCGCCGAGATCGAGGAAGCTCATCACGTCTATGGCTGCACTCGCTTTGCTGCGGACGATCTGCAGGAAATCTACAAGATTACGCACACGCTCGGACGCGCAACGGGTATCGAGATCGCAATTCGATTTCGCCTGCCCCGGCTCGGCGGCTCATCCGCTCATGATTTCTCCTCGAAGTTCGGTGCAACACGGCCCGAAACCGTAGAGCTTCTGAAATCCGTAACGGCACTGGGTTTCACGCCGGTGCTCACCTTCCATCCCGGTTCCCAATGCACCGACCCGCTTGCCTATGTGCGCCATATTTCGGCGGCGGCAAAGATCGCACGGCGCGCTGGTGTGAAGCTCAAGGCGCTCAATGTGGGCGGAGGCTTTCCTGCTCGTTACCGCAACGAGATGGTGCCACCCTTGAGCATCTTTTTCCAGGCTATCGGAGAAGCCAATCGGAAAGAGTTCGGCTCCCACGCGCCCGGGCTCGAATGTGAACCTGGGCGGGGCATCGTTGCCCCTTCCACTTCGCTTCTCACCCGTATCAAGCTTGTGAAGCATAATCGCAACGAGGTGTTCATCAACGATGGCGTCTATGGTGCACTCATGGAAGTGTATCAGGTGCCGGACATCGTGCCCCCGGCTCGCGCCATCCGGGACGGGAAGGAACTTGTCGGTCCGACGCGCCCCTGGACAGTCTATGGACCGACCTGCGATCCGCTTGACAAGCTGCCGGTGAAATTCGAATTGCCCGTGGACATTCGGGAAGGAGACTTCGTCGAGTTCGGCTCGATCGGCGCTTATGGCGCCGCCACCTCCACGCGATTCAACGGCTATGGCGGGGCGCCGACCTATTTCGTCAGGGACGTCCTGAGCGCGAGTTAAGGCTCACGCCGCAGCCTGCTCGGGTTCTTCCGCCTTCGTCTGCGAAGGTCCGGAGTCCTTGCCCTTTTCTGCGGGATCGCGGTCGACAAATTCGATGACCGCCAGAGGCGCGTTGTCGCCGAAGCGAAAGCCCGCCTTGAGCACACGCGTATAGCCGCCGTTGCGATCCTTGTAGCGGCCGGCCAGAACGCCGAAAAGCTTCGACACTTGGTCCTCGTCGCGGATCTGCGCGATTGCCTGGCGCCTTGCATGCAGGCCGCCCTTTTTGGCAAGGGTGATCAGTTTTTCAACCACGGGACGGAGATCCTTGGCCTTGGGCAAAGTCGTGACGATCTGCTCATGCTTGATGAGCGCCGCCGCTAGGTTGGCGAACATCGCCTTTCGATGCGCCGCCGTGCGGTTGAACTTCCTGCCGCGGTTGCCGTGTCGCATTGTCTTCTCCTTGGCTCAGACCGAGCGACGCTCAGTAGTTCGTTTCAAATTTCTTGGCCAATTCGTCGATGTTCTCCGGCGGCCAATTCGGCACTTCCATGCCGAGGTGGAGACCCATTTGAGCCAGGACTTCCTTGATCTCGTTCAGCGACTTGCGCCCGAAATTCGGCGTGCGGAGCATTTCAGCCTCGGTCTTCTGAATAAGGTCGCCGATATAGACAATATTGTCGTTCTTCAAGCAGTTGGCCGAGCGAACCGAAAGCTCGAGCTCGTCTACCTTCTTGAGCAGCGCTGCATTGAACTCCAGTTCCGGCTTGGCATCTTCGACCACGACCTTCGAGGGCTCGTCGAAATTGATGAATATGCTGAGCTGGTCCTGAAGGATGCGCGCCGCATAGGCGACAGCGTCATCGGGCGTGACCGAACCGTCGGTCTCAACAGTCATGATCAGCTTGTCAAAGTCCAGGATCTGGCCTTCACGCGTGTTCTCGACCCGGTATGACACACGTTTGACCGGGCTATAAAGGCTGTCGACGGGAATCAAGCCGATGGGCGCGTCCTCCGGCCGGTTGCGGTCGGCCGAAACATACCCCTTGCCGGTGTTGACGGTGAATTCGATGCGGATTTCCGCGCCCTGGTCGAGAGTGCAGATAGGATGAGCAGGGTTGAGAATTTCGATATCGCCGGTGAGCTGAATGTCGCCTGCCGTGACGGTCCCGGGACCCTCCTTCTTGAGAACGAGGCGCTTTGGTCCCTCGCCCTGCATGCGAAAGGCGATCTCTTTGATGTTGAGGATGATGTCGGTCACATCCTCGCGGACACCGGCAATGGATGAGAACTCGTGCAACACACCGTCGATCTGCACCGAAGACACGGCCGCACCCTGCAGAGACGAGAGCAGGACACGGCGCAGAGCATTCCCCAGCGTCATGCCGAAGCCGCGTTCGAGAGGCTCTGCCATGATGGTGGCAATGCGCCTGCGCTCACGGCCCTGCTGGACGTCAAGCTTCGATGGCCGGATGAGTTCCTGCCAGTTCTTCTGGTTTACGTGCATGTTCATGTTCCGTAGACGCCGCTGTTAGAGGGTATCGATCCCAAATTGTGTATCAAAGCTGCGCTTCGCCGTGAGCGCCAACCCTTGCTTTCAAACTCGCCGCCGCTTCGGCGGGCGGCAGCCATTGTGTGGAATGGGCGTGACATCGCGTATGGCGGTAACTTGCAGACCGCAAGACTGGAGCGCGCGGAGTGCCGATTCGCGACCCGCCCCGGGTCCGCTCACCTCCACTTCCACCATCCGCATGCCATGCTCCATTGCCGCCTTGCCTGCCTGATCGGCGGCCACCTGGGCGGCATAGGGCGTCGACTTGCGAGAGCCCTTGAAACCAAGCTTGCCGGCTGAGGCCCAGGAGATTGTATTGCCCTGAACATCCGTGATGGTGATCATCGTATTGTTGAACGACGCCATCACATGAACAACGCCCGAGGTAATGTTCTTGCGTTCCTTGCGCCGAACTCGGCCTGCGGCGGGGGCGCCGGCCTGACCGGCTGCTGCTGGTTCTTTAGCCATGCATCGATACCTTCAGTTATTTCTTCTTCCCGGCGATCGCCCTCGCGGGACCCTTGCGTGTGCGGGCGTTGGTGTGGGTGCGCTGACCTCTTGTCGGAAGCCCCTTGCGATGCCTTAGCCCGCGGTAGGTGCCGAGATCGATCAGGCGCTTGATGTTGATCGACACTTCACGGCGAAGGTCGCCCTCGACCACATAGTCGCGGTCGATCATTTCACGAATTTGCAGGATCTCGGAGTCGGTCAATTGGTTGACCCGCTTGCTCTCGGGTAAATTCACCTTCCTGCAGATCTCGCGGGCATTCACCGGCCCTATTCCGTGGATGTAACGCAAAGCAATGACGACACGCTTGTTTGTTGGTATGTTGACGCCTGCAATTCGAGCCACGCCTCTATTCTCCTCTGGGCCCTCGGGAACTCTCCCTGGCCGTTGCCATTCCAAGCCCTCAATGGCATAAGGCCGCGCCTCGGGAGGAGCTTTCGCCCTCCTTAAAGCGAGCCTTTTGGACAACCAGAATGGCGGCTATTTAGGGCGGAATGCACCTTTCGTCAACAGCCGGATTGCCCCTCCAGTCAGGCTCCGTTCAGGCTTTTCTCTATCTGGCGGGCAACCTCCTCGATATCCGCCATGCCATCGACAGCCTTTAGCGCTCCCCTTCTCCCGTAATAGGCGATCAGCGGCGCCGTTTGGCCGTGGTATACCTTGAGTCGGTCACGGACGGTTTGCTCATTGTCGTCCGGCCGCCGTGTGAATTTGGTTGAGCCGCATGTATCGCATACGCCAGGCCTTAGCGTCGGCGCCAGCGTGTCATGGTAGGCCCGATTGCACTTGACGCAGCTGTACCGCCCGGCGATGCGCCTCGTCAGCTCCTCATCCTCCACCTTGAGCTCTATGACCTTATCGATCTTCATGTCCTTGGATTTGAGCATCCGGTCCAGCGCCTCGGCCTGTGCCGTGTTGCGGGGGAAGCCGTCGAGAATGAAGCCTTTGACAAGGTCGTGCTGGTTTAATCGTTCAGCGATGATGCCGACCACGATGTCATCCGACACGAGCTCGCCGCGATCCATGACCTCTTTGGCACGTTTGCCCATGTCGGTGCCTTGCGCGGCAGCAGCACGCAGCATGTCGCCGGTGGACAGCTGTTTTAGACCATGTTTCTGCTCAAGAATCTTTGCCTGCGTTCCCTTGCCAGCCCCCGGCGGGCCGAGAAGAATGACGTTCATCGCCTCGCCCCGCGCAAATTTGTGCGCTTGATGAGCCGCTCATATTGCTGTGCCAAGAGATGTCCTTGCACCTGGGCGACCGTATCCATGGTCACGGACACCACGATGAGCAGCGAGGTGCCGCCGAAATAGAACGGAATTCCGGCATAGGCAGTAAGAAACTCAGGCAGCACGCAGACGAATGCAAGATAGATTGCGCCGATGGCGGTGATGCGCGTGAGGACATAGTCGATATGTTCCGCCGTTCGCTCCCCAGGTCGGATACCGGGGATGAAGCCACCG
>DATBMX010000155.1:0-2207 GCA_036554625.1 Aestuariivirgaceae bacterium | reverse complement strand
CCAATGTCGATCGGGCGCTCCCGTGGAGCTTCGCGCCGGTCGAACGCGTGGTCGATGTGAAGATCGGCGAGACGGCGCTCGCCTTCTTCAAGGCCACCAACAATTCGAACACGCAGCTCAAAGGCACCGCCGTGTTCAACGTCGTGCCCGAGCTCGCTGGGCGCTACTTCACCAAGATCGAATGCTTCTGCTTCAAGCAGCAGACGCTGGCGCCTGGCGCCAGCATCGAGATGCCGGTGACCTTCTTCGTCGACCCCAAGATCGTCGACGACGAGGATACCAAGAACATCTCGGAGATCACCCTTTCTTATACCTTCTACCGCACCGGCGAGGAGGGGGGCGTCGCTGTCGCGCCTGCGGGCGGCAATTCGGGATCATGATGGCTGGGAGGCGGACCGCCGCCTCGGCAAGTTTGGGAGGAAACGGAGCGAACCATGGCTGAAGCGCATGCCAAACCGCAACACGATTATCATCTCGTAGATCCGAGCCCGTGGCCGATCGTTGGGGCAATCGGCGGGCTCACGCTCGCCATTGGCGCCATCCTGTACTTCATCTCGAAGAAGGCCGGCGATCCGCAGCTCTGGTACATCCTTCCGGGCCTCCTGCTCGTCATCATCACCATGTTCGGCTGGTGGCGCGATGTGATCAAAGAGGCGCATGAGGGCTACGAGACGCCCGTCGTGCAGTTGCATCTGCGCTACGGCATGATCTTGTTCATCGCCTCCGAGGTGATGTTCTTCGTCGCCTGGTTCTGGGCCTATTTCGATGCGGCGCTATATCCGGACGAAGCCATCACCTATGCGCGCACCCAGGTGCTGGGCGGCCAGTGGCCGCCGATCCCGAGCGCCGACGCCGACGTGCCCGGGCTCGGCAGCTTCAAGCACACCTTCAATCCCTGGGGCCTGCCCTTCGTCAACACGCTGATCCTGCTCACCTCGGGCACCACCGTGACCTGGGCGCATCATTCGCTGCTGCATAACGATCGCCGGGGGCTGGTTCTTGGGCTGATTTGCACCGTCGTGCTCGGCATCCTGTTCACCGCCTGCCAGGCTTATGAGTACGCCCATGCCGGCTTCGGCTTCGCCAATCATATCTACGGCTCGACCTTCTTCATGGCCACGGGCTTCCATGGCTTCCATGTCATCGTCGGCACCATCTTCCTGACGGTGTGCCTGATCAGGGCGATGCGGGGCGACTTTACGCCCAAGCAGCATTTTGGCTTCGAGGCCGCCGCCTGGTACTGGCACTTCGTCGACGTCGTGTGGCTGTTCCTGTTCACCTGCATCTATGTGTGGGGCGCGGGCAGCAACTACCCGGCGCATTAAGGGCGTCTCGCGCCATTAGCGGGGGTGGCCGTCGGCCGCCCCCTTTTCTTTTGAGGCAAGGCCGATGGAACAAGCGGGACGGGGAGAGGAGGTTCCGTCTTTGGGGTCCACGCTATGGGCCGGGATCGCCGGACGCTGCCCCTCCTGTCATCGCGGCAAGCTCTATGCGGGCTTCCTTGCGCTTGCTCCCAAATGTGAAACATGCGGCCTCGATTACGGCTTCGCCGAGTCGGGCGACGGCCCGGCGGTGTTCGTCATTCTGGTCACCGGCTTCATCGTGACCGGTTTGGCGCTCATCACCGAGATACTCTACACCCCGTCTTATTGGCTTCACGCCGCGCTATGGGGTCCCCTCGCCATCCTCCTCCCGCTCGTCTTGCTTCGGTCCTTCAAAGGCGTGCTCATCGCGCTCCAGTTCAGGCACAAGGCCGAAGAGGGCAAACTCGCCAAGTAGGGCACTTTTCCATGCGGAAGAAAGGCGTCCTCGGGCTCACCGCGCTCATGCTTGCCGGCCTTGCCGTGCTCGTCGGTCTCGGCGTGTGGCAACTGAAGCGACTCCAGTGGAAGGAAGGCCTGATCGCCCAGATCGAGACGCGCACCAAGGGAGAGCCGATCACCCTCAAGGAAGCGACCGCTATGGCGCGCGTGGGACGCGATCCAGAGTATTACCGGGTTCGCATCGATGGCCGCTTTCATCATGCCAGGGAGCGCTATCTCTACGCCGTTTCGGACGGGATGGTGGGCTGGCATGTCATCACCCCGCTCGAGACGGCCGACGGCGACATGGTCCTGGTCGATCGCGGCTTCGTGCCCGACATGCTCAGAGATCCGTCGTCGCGCCCGCTTGGACAGGTCGAGAACGTGGTGACCGTGACCGGCATC
>DATBMX010000144.1:0-7975 GCA_036554625.1 Aestuariivirgaceae bacterium | reverse complement strand
GGCCGGTTTCCCCTCCCTGCCCAGGATCGATTTCGGTAGCGCATGATAGGCACGATGGGCAAAGGAATCACCGTCGATGGCAAGAAGGGGACGAACACTCTTCGTCAATTCAGCCGATCTTTCTGGACGGCTCGACCTATCCCACGTCAAGCGCGCTTTCGAGCGCCGACAGCAGCGCCGTCTCGTCATAGGGCTTGGGTAAGACCCTGTGCCTGGATGAAACCTGCTCGGTTGCCTGATAGTAGCCGCTGGTAAGCAAGATGGGCAGGCTGGGGTTTTCCTTGCGGGCGGTTTCCGCAAGCTCTATGCCGTTCATCCCGCCGGGCATGACGATATCGGAGAACAGCGCATCGACCTTGGTCTTGCGCAGAATGTCGAGGCCCTGATTTGCGTCATGTGCGACCTCGACCCTGTAGCCCGCCTCGACGAGCATGGATTTTGCCATCTCGGCGACCAGCACCTCATCTTCCACCACCAGCACCGTCAATCCCTTGGCCCCGCTGCGCGGCGCCGGCTCGGAGCTGGAGAGCTGAGCGGCGGGAAGGTATAGGGTGACGGTCGTGCCTCGCCCGAGCGCACTTTCGAAATGAAGGCTGCCCCCTGATTGCTTGGCGAAGCCGTAAGCTTGGCTGAGACCGAGGCCCGTGCCCGTGCCAGGCGGCTTGGTCGTGTAGAACGGCTCCGTCGCCCTCGACAGGGTTTCTGCCGACATGCCAAGACCCGTGTCGATCAGGCTGATCGCAACATACCGGCCGGGGACCGTCTGTCCGATTGGGGCGATATGCTCATTGCGCAGCGTGACCGTAAGTTTTCCTCCGTTCGGCATGGCATCGCGGGCATTGAGAGCAATGTTGAGCAATGCGAGCTGAAGCTCATTGGGGTCTGCTTCGACGGGCCAGATCCCTCCGGCAAGATCGAGCCGAACTTCGATATTCGTGCGGACCGTCTGAAGAATGCCTTCGTTGAACTCCTGCAGCGCTTCGGCGAGATCGAGAAGCTGCGGCTTGAGCGTTTGCCGCCGGGAATAGGCCAGGAGCTGGCGCGTCAGCTTTTCCCCTCGCTCGACTGCGCTACGCGTGTGGCCGATGAGGCGCAGGAGTTGATCATTGCCGTGCGCCAACCGTTCCATCATCTGGGCCGCCGACACGATGACTGTCAGGAGATTGTTGAAATCATGCGCGATTCCTCCCGTAAGCTGACCGATGGAATCGAGCTTTTGTGATTGCAGGAGCTGCTCTCGCGCCTCCAGCAGCTGTTGTTCGGCTTGCTTGCGCTCGGTGATGTCGCGCGTGACCTTGGCGAATCCGAGAAGCTCGCCTCTCTCCGAGCGTACCGCATCGATAAGCACGCTCGCATAGAAGCGCGTGCCGTCTTTGCGCACGCGCCAGCCCTCCGCCTCGTATTTTCCCTTTTCCGCTGCCGTCTTGAGAGCTGTCTGCGGCACGGAATTCCGCCGATCTTCGGGCGTGTAGAAAATCGAGAAATGCGAACCGATCGCCTCCTCGGCCCTGTAACCTTTGATCCGCTGCGCGCCGCTGTTCCAGCTCGCAATGTTTCCCTTCTCGTCCAGGAGAAAAATGGCGTAGTCGACGACGGCCTGGACCAACATTTGGAAGCGCTGCTCGGGAGGGAGATCGAGGATGCTGGGCATTGGGCCACTATAGTTGGCGGTCGGGCTGCAACCTTTTTGGGCACCCGCGTTGGTTAATGATCGCTCTCTGGTAGAACTTTCGAATGCCCGCCACGTGAGAATGCGTCTCCCCCCGATCCAGTTCGGAACGTCCGAGCCGGGGTGAAGGTTCCAGCATTGCTGCCAAGCCCGGCCCTATGCTGCCAACCCGCCACACATGCGAAAAGTCATATCGCTCCACTAGCGAATCACGAGCCATGCGATTCAGGTAATCGGCTGCGGGACGGTGTCAGTCGATTGAGGGGATCGCCATGTTCACCATCATTGCCTGTTTTGTTGCCTTCGCCGCCCTATGGCTCGTCCTGCATCTGTTGGTCCAGCTCGCCGTGGGCTTTCTCGTTTCACCGCTCATATCGGGTCGAGCCGTCTTGAAGCAGAAGCTCAAGGAAAAGGGTGCTGATGCTTCCCTTATTCCCGACGCCGCCTATGGCGAGCTTGTCGAAAGAGCCCTGCAAGCCGCCAAGTCTTTTTCCGAGCTTCCGCGCTACAGGCATGAGCACTGGCGATCCATGTTTCTGCGCCTGTTGAACCTCGAAGCACAGGAGATCGCCGATCTGATGAAAGGCGCGCCAGGCTCGATCGCAAGCGACTTAACGAAAACCACGCTCCTTCGTTACGGCGTTCTCTAGGAAGAAATCAGGCGCGTTCTTGGAACGGGCAGCAGCCTGAACACGGACCTCAGCAGCACCCACAGCGTGGTCAATCCCCAAAGGGGAATGAAGAGAATCATTCCCCATAGCAGCGTCTGCACGACAAGCCGTGGAATTCCGGCTGCGTCGGCGATCACGCCGGCAGCACCTGTAATCACCCGCGGGTGATGGACGGCGAGATAAGTCACGCCGCCGATGGTTGCATATTTGGCGATCCGCGGGGCATGCGCTTGCGCAAAGCCGGCAAGACCGGTTCGCGCATGGCTGATGCGATGCGCAAGGCTGGCGCGGGACGCAACCCCCCTCCTCAACACCTGACTGGCCGCCGTCTTGGCAGCGACGCCAAGCACGGCGACGTCGAGCGCCGCCAGCCCCCATTCCTTCAGCGATGGGCTTTCGCCGAGCACGAGTCGTTTCTCGACCTTTTGAATGCCGCTTGTCGTGAGGCGCTTCATGATCGCGAGAAACGAATTGCCCGGCAGCAGGCGCGCTCTTCCCGCTTCGTCGACGGCATACTGGCCGAGAAAACTATTGCCCGCGGCGAGGGTGAGCAGAATTGCGCGCCACCCGCACTCCGCCGGTCCGACCTTCGCCACCTCGATTTTCTTTTCCAGAAGAGACTGGATGAACGCATCGAATCGGAAACTGAGCTCGAGCAGCGTGTCGCCATCCACAAGACACTTGTCGATGATCGGGATGATCTGGTTGTGGCCAAATCTATGGATGACCTCCCTGAACTCGGATGTCTGGCCATAGAGAGCATAGGCTCGCGGTGCCGCTTCCGGATATTGGACGAGCGCTGCCTCATATTGGGGCCCCGCCTCTTTCATCTCCGCCTTGAGAGCTTCAAGTTGGAAGCTGCCCTGGCTCTGCCTTGCCGCGACGAATCCCACGCACAGCGCGATCACCGCGCACAGCAATAGGCTTAGGGTGGATTTTCTCATCGGATGTTCTGCCTTGGCCTCTGCCGCTGGAAATCTTCAGGCGGGAGGATGGTGGGCGGTACATGGATCGAACATGTGACCCCTACGATGTCAACGTAGTGCTCTACCGCTGAGCTAACCGCCCGCCTCGTTCGACAAGCCGCTGCATATAACGCTTGGACTGAGCCGGCGCAAGGCTCGAACCGGCGGGCCCTAGGCGGCCACCATTCGCTCCACTTCCGATACCAGATCCTTCAGATGAAACGGCTTCGAGAGCACCTTGGCGTCTTTCGGGGCCCGGCTGTCGGGGTTGAGGGCGACGGCGGCGAATCCCGTAATGAACATGATCTTGAGCGACGGATCGAGTTCGGCTGCCCGCCGCGCAAGCTCGATCCCGTCCATTTCCGGCATCACGATGTCGGTCAGCAGCAGATCGAAGCTTGCCTGCTTAACCTCTTCGAACGCGCTCGCCCCTTCCGAGAAGGAGGTGACGTCGTGCCCGGCCCGTTCGAGCGCCCGCACCAGGAACCGGCGCATGTCGTCATCGTCCTCAGCTAGGAGAATCCTCGCCACCGCTTTCGTACCCTCAGATGTGACACCCCTTCGCCGGCATTGCCGAAGCGGCCATACCCTCTTACGTTTGCGCTGTTGGGTCAACTCTGATTGACCAAACGCCGGGCCTCTGGTGAACTATCCGGATTCGCACGCCTTAACCAAGAATCTCAAACCGCTTATGCACAACCCGGCCGACCTCTTCGACCCCCCCTTCACCATACTGCGCCCGGAGCGTCATACCGCCGCTGCGGTTCTCAATTCGCCGCACAGCGGGTCGCATTATCCCCATGCTTTTCTGAATACGACGAAACTCCAGGCGACGGCCCTGCGTCGCTCGGAGGACTGCTATGTGGATGAGCTTTTCGCTTCCGCGACGGAAGCAGGAGCGCCCCTGCTCAAGGCGAATTTCCCCCGCGCTTTCCTCGATCTCAATCGCGAGCCGAATGAGCTTGATCCCCACCTGATCGAGGGTCCGCTGCCGCGCACCGCCAACGCCTCTTCCGTTCGCGTCGTCGGCGGGCTCGGCACGATCCCGCGCGTTGTCAGCGAAGGCGAAGAAATTTATCGGCGCAAGATCAGTCTGAGTGAAGCACTTGCGCGCATTGCTCATCTTTATGAGCCTTACCATAAGGCCTTGGCCGAGCTCATGAGCGCGACACGCCAGTCTTTTGGAGCCGCCCTCCTCATCGATTGCCACTCCATGCCTTCCACGGCCGCATCATCGTCTGCGGCTTCTCCTCTCCCCGATATCGTGGTCGGCGATCGCCATGGCAGCACCACCACGACCGCGCTTGTTGAGCGAATCGAATATTTGTTTCGTCGTCACGGGCTCAAGGTCCAGCGCAACCGTCCCTATGCCGGTGGCTTCATCACCGAATGTTATGGCCGTCCCGCCAAGGGCTTCCACGCCATTCAGGTCGAGATCAATCGAGCGACCTACATGAATGAGCGAACCTTGGTCAGGCACTCGGGTTTTTCAGCTTTGAAGAAGATCAACGCAGAGATTCTGCATGCGCTGCTTCCCGACGTGCAGAGCCTGATTTCGCCACTTCGTGCCGCAGCGGAATAAAAAGGGGCCGTTCCATGGGGAACGGCCCAAGTCTAGGGAGGAAACGCCCAAGAAGGGCATACGTGAACGGAGACTCATCTCCAACACGCATCTCCTATGTGGCAGTGCACAGTATTAATTTCAAGGCGTTTTTCGGCAGTGCGACATTGCCGACAACGCTATGGTTTACGATGGAAAACACGCCCGAATATGGCAAGAGCCTCGGGTGCGCCGCATTTTGATCATATTGGCTTCTCGCAACGCAACAAACAGGGGGGATGATGACCGCCTTAAGCCAAGCGCAATGGGAGGAATGGGCCGATTTTGCCAGAAGCCTGGCGGCGGCGGCTGGCCAAACGATCCTCCCGTTTTTTCGACAGCCTGGCCTGATCCACAATAAACAAGATGGCGGTTTTGACCCGGTGACTGAGGCCGACAGGTCCGCCGAACAGGTTATGCGGCACATGATCGAGAAGGCCTATCCCGACCATGGCATCACCGGCGAGGAGCTGCCGCCCAAGCCAGCCGCTTCCGAGTTCGTATGGATACTCGATCCGATCGATGGAACGCGGTCCTTCATTTGCGGAATGCCGACATGGACGACGTTGATCGCGCTCACCCATTCCGGCAATGCCGTTCTCGGCGTGGTGAATCAGCCTTTTGTGCAGGAGATGTTCTTGGGCGGCCCCTTTGGCTCCTGGGCGGAACGCGCCTCCGCGCGACGCAGGCTTGAGGTTCGGCCGGCGGCTGAGCTTCATGACGCGATCCTGACCACGGTTGCCCCCGAGATTTATCGAACCGAGAAGCAGAAGCATGTTCTTCGCGAGCTGCGCCGGCGGGTGCGCATGACGCGGTTCGGCGGCGATGCCTATTTCTTCGCTATGCTCGCCTCCGGCTTCGTCGACATTGCGATGGATGCCGGTCTCGCCACCTATGACGTGGCGGCCCTCGTGCCCATCATCGAAGGCGCAGGCGGCATCATCACGACCTGGAACGGTTCCGATGCCACCGCCGGAGGTGATGTGATAGCCGCTGCCAGTCCGGCGCTTCACGGATCAGCGCTGGAAATTATCGGCTCGGCTCCCGCGTAGGGTCCTTGCCTTCGATGAATGCTTCGAAGGCTGCCCAGAACTGCTCGCGCACCTCGTCGCGTTCCATCAAAATTTCGTGGCGCGAATAATCGACGACGACGGTCACCACGCTCGGCTCGCGTGCGGCCAGAGCATGACAGGCCTCGTTTGACGTCACGAGTTCCTTGTCGGCGGCGACAATGAGCACGGGCACGCGCACGAAGCTGTTCCTTGGCGGCGACATGATCTCTTCCATGGCCTTGAAGGCTGCCTTCACCCAGCGGAGGGTGGGCGCGCCGACGCCAAGCTCGGGTGCGATTTCGACCGTATGGACATCGCGCGTATAGCGGCCGAGATCGGAGGTGAGATTGTTGGCGGGAAAGTCCTTGAGACCCATGGGCCGACGCCGTTCTCCGGGAACGAACAGGCGCCCCAGGCCCGTCATGCAAAAGAGCGGAATGAGGATTCTTGCCAGCCATCGCGGCCAGGGAGCTGTTCTGATGTCGAACATGGGCGCTGTAAGCACCGCCTTGTTGAACCATGCATGCCGTCTGAGTGCGAGAACGAGGATGCAGCCGCCCATGGAATGGGCAAGGGCGTAGTAAGGCGGCGGGCAGTCGGGCATGAGGATCTTGGCGATGAAGGACTGGAGATCATCCTCATAGTCGCTGAAGCGCCGCACGTGGTTCTTCCACGGGTTTCTCGAGCCCCGTTGCGATCCACCCTGGCCTCGCCAGTCGAAGGTGGCCACTGCGAAGCCTCGCTGGCGCAGGTCATCCATGGTCTCAAAATAGCGTTCGATGAAATCGCCGCGCCCGTGCAGCAGGCACACGGTGCCCTTGAAGCCTTGGCCTTCGCGCAACAAGGCGTAGCGCAGTCGCCGCCCGTCGGATGCGGTGAAGAACCCGCACTCCGTCCCGTCCGGCACGCTGTTGCCCGGATAGCCGATCAGCCGGGCCCCGTCGCTGATTCTGTTCGACGTGTTCATGAGCCTGTGTAAACCAGCTCACGACGCACCGGCAAGAAAAGCAAGCCCGGCGCGAGGCCGGGCTTCGATAGAGTGAATCTGGCAGTCCTTACTGCCTCTTGACCTCTGTCAGCTCGCCATTGAGGGCGCTCACCTTTACAGCGAAGCTCTTGCCGCCCCGCTTCGCGGCGAAGCTGAACACCTCTCCGTTGCAGCTTTGGGTCTGGATCTCGGCAAATCCATATCCCGACACGATTGACTTCGCTCTGTCGCAGGTTACGCTTCCAGTCGCCGTGCCTGGCGCGGTCCCGGTCGTGGTGACCTTCTTCGGCTTTGGCCGGCTCTCGGTCTGGGCCGCCGCTTTGCTTTGCTTTTTCTTCTTGCTTTTCTGGGCAGGCGCCGGCGTCACCTCCTCCGGGGCGGATGAAGTCGTGGACCGCTTCTTCTTGCGGGGCTTGCGGTCGTAGCGAGGCTCGTCCTCGTAATAAAAATAGGCCTCATCGTCGTAATCGTCGTAGAATTCATCCTCGTAGAATTCGTCTTCATAAGGATCGGGATAATAGCGATAGCTGCGCCTCTCGGGCGGTGGCGGGAAATACCCAGGAAGCATCCAGCGCAAATGTTCTGCCATGGCCGGTTCCGCCGGCAGAAATGCAAAAACCATCGCCGCAAAAAGCGCGATGAGACATGATTGTGCGAGTTTCATCCCATTCTCCTCCGAGCGAATGCCGCTCAGACAATTCGCCTGCAGCCGAAAAGATGCGCTGAGTTTGCTGAACAAAAGGGCAAAAATCCGTTCATCGCGCGTTCATGATCTTTGCCCTGAAGCCTGCCCCGAGCGAGCGGCGGGCGATTCGTTCGGGGCTGCGCTATGCGATTTAACCTTCTGACAACAGGGCAGAATTACTGCCAAGCCTCCGTGGCTTCAGCCTCTTGAAATACGTTGCCGCCACCCTAAATCTCTGGTCCGGGATGCCCTTGTGGGGGTCCCGATCGTAATCCGCCTGGCCCCTCCGGGGGCAGGCAAAGCTCAACATCGCTTCAAGGAGGATGTATATGTTTGATCTCGCTC
>DATBMX010000139.1:0-2826 GCA_036554625.1 Aestuariivirgaceae bacterium | reverse complement strand
AAGGCGTCCATGTCGGCGCGAAGGCCCAATGTCCGGCAGCCCGTCCCGTGCGCCAGCGTTCCGACCACGCCCGTGCCCCCAAGGCCGCGATGAACCGTAAAACCCCAGGCGTTCAGCAGCCTGCAGACGATTTCGCTGGTGCGGCGCTCCTCAAAAGCCAGTTCGGGATGGGCATGCAGATCGTGGCGAAGCGCAACCAGCTCGCTTTCGTAGGCCCTGATTCGGTCATCGATCATTTCAGGTGCGATCCACGGGCTTTCGCGCGCTCAGGCGCATCAGCCATTGGGAGATGATCAGAAGCGAGAACGAGGCAAACAGGATAACGGTCCCGATTGCGTTGATTTCCGGCGTTACGCCGCGCCTGATCGACGCAAACACGTAGATCGGCAGCGTGGAGTAAGGCCCGGCGACAAAGGAAGTGATGATGTAGTCCTCAAGGCTGAAGGTGAACGCCAAAAGGCCGCCGGCAACAATCGACGGCAGCAGGAGCGGCAACAGCACCTGGCGGAATACGCCCGACGGCGTGGCATAGAGGTCTTGCGCCGCCTCGACCAGATTCTTATCGAGCGTGGCAAGCCTTGCCCTCACCACCAAGACCACCACAGCAAGATTGAACAGCACGTGCGAGGCGATCACCGTCCACAAACCGAGCGTCAGCCTCAGCGGCGACTCCTCGCTCGACAGGGCCGCCAGGAACGGGTTGACCAGATTGAACACGGTGACCGCAGCGATCAGAGTGGCAATTCCGATGACAATGCTTGGAACGATGATCGCTATGTAGATAAGCGCGTCGAAAACCTGCCGCAGCACGGTGTTTCGCACCCGCTCGATGCCGAGCGCCGCCGCAGTGCCGATGATGACGGAAAGAACCGAGGTTGCCCCTGCGGTGATCATGCTGTTCTTCAGGGCTTCCATGACGAAAGGATTGTTCCAGGCGGTCGCGTACCACTGGAGCGAAAAGCCCTGCCAATCCATTGCATAACGGCCCTCGTTGAAGCTGTAGAAAACGATGATCGCTATGGGGAAGTAGAGGAAGGCATAGATGAATGCCGCATAGGTTCGCATGGTTCAGACCATCGCCTCATTGCGGGCGCCGCTCTTGCGCAAGACAAACCGCATATAGAGAAACACGGTCGCGAACATGATCAGTACGAGCGCCATGGCAACGGCTGCGCCGAAAGGCCAGTTGCGCGACTGAAGGAAGAGATCGACCAGGGCATTGCCGATGAAGAACACCTTGCCGCCGCCCAGAAAGGCCGGAAGAATGAATTCGCCCATCAGCAGAATGAACGTGAGCATCGAGCCGGTGGCGACACCGGGAAGCGATAAAGGAAGCGTGACCTGAAGAAAAGAGCGCGCCGGCGTTGCTCCCAGGTCTTCGGCGGCTTCGAGCAGGCGTTTGTCGAGCCGTTCAAGGCTGACATAAATGGGCAGGACCATGAGCGGCAGGAAGCCATAGACAGCGCCGATCAGAACAGACCAGGGCGTGTTGATGATCCGGACGCCTTCGAGGCCGAGCAAGGCGAGATAGGCCGGAATTCCCTTCGAGCCAAGGATCATCATCCAGGCGTAATAGCGCAGGAGCTGGCTCGTCCAGAACGGCACGATGACCAGGATCAGAAGCATGGTGCGCCACTGCGGGCTGCATTTGACGGCCAGGAAATAGGCCATGGGATAGGCAAACAACACGGTAAGGAGCGTGGCAAGCGGCGCAAGCACCAGCGTGTTGAGGAAAGCTTTGCCGCGAGCGCCGAGATTGAGATAGTTGTCGAAGGTGAAGGCGGGCGCGTAGCCGCCAGCCTCGGCGCGTTCGCCGAAGCTGTACACAAGCACCACGACCAGCGGCAAAACCAGGAGGAAGAAAAACATCGTGGCGGCGGGCCCGACCAGCAAAGCCGTGACCAATCTCGATCTGCCGGCACGGGGCGCAGCCGCCACCTTGTCCGCCGCCGCGATGGGTGGAGCGGCGGCTCCACCCGCAAGCCGCCGCGCCACATGCATTTGCTATGCCGACTTGAAACGGGCGATGAGTTCCGCCCGCGCCGGGTCGGTCAACGTTACGGCGGCGCCGAACTCCAGATTGGTCAACAGTTCCGCCGCCGGATAAAGGATGGGATTGTTCTTGATAGCATCTGGAAGCAGCGGCGTCACCCGGCTGTCGGTCGAGGGATAGCCGTGCGCTTCGACCTCCTTGGCGTTGACGGCGGGTGTTTCCAGGAAATCGATCAGGGCGTAGGCAGCATCCTTGTTCGGCGCGTCCTTGGGAATAGCGAAGAAGTCCGTCCAGATCTCACCGCCATCCCTGGCGATGATGTATTTTATTTCAGGAATGTCGCGATTCATCTGCGCACCGTCGCCGGTCCAACACATGGCCATCACCGCATCGCCATTGCGCATGGCCGGCTGATAATCGGAGGTGATTGCGAAAAGATGCGGCTTCACCGCGATAAGGAGTTTTTCGGCATCGGCAAGCTCCTCGGGTTTCACCGAATTGAAAGAATGACCAAAATATTTGAGCGCATTGCCGATGGTGGTCAGCTGATAGTCATGAACCGTGACTTTGCCTGTGTAAGTGGTCTGCGTCAGGTCCCAGAACTGCTTCCACGTCGTCATGTCGTCGGTCACGTTCTTGGTGTTCACCGCATACCCGGTTGTGCCCCAATCCTTCGGCACGGCGTAGACTTTGCCGTCAACGGTGCCTTCGCCGGTAAATCTTGCATCGTTGGTGGATGGATCGAAGTTCGGAAGCTTCGACAGATCGAGAGGATCGATGAGCCCGAGCTTCACATAGGTCGAGATCGTATAGTTGGTCGGAACGAAGACGTC
>DATBMX010000104.1:0-4680 GCA_036554625.1 Aestuariivirgaceae bacterium | reverse complement strand
GCTCCTCTTCGATCAAGGGCGCTGAAGCTTTGTTGGGATTGGCGAAATGCAGGTAGTTCGTGTTGGCGGCCGCTACCTCGGGTTCGAGCAGAAAATTCAGAAACTTGTAAGCCTCATCCACATTCTTTGCGTTCGCAGGTATGACCATCAGGTCGAACCAAAGCTGGCTTCCTTCAGCCGGAACATAGTAAGAAATCTTGCCCTTGCCGGATTCCTGCGCTGAATCGCGGGCCATGTACATGTCACCCGAATAACCCACCACGGCACAGTATTTTCCTTCTGCCAGATCGTCGATGTAGCGCGCAACTGAAACGGTCTTCACGTAAGGAGCGACCTTTGTCAGTGCCTGGTCGACGGCTTCGAGATCGGCAATGCCGATCTTGCCGATATCTCCTCCAAGATAAGCTACGATAGCCGGCACCACATCCGTCGGCTCATCGACAAGGGCAAGGCCGCACGCGGACAGCGCCTTGGCGATACTGGGATCGAGGAACATGGAAAGGCTATTGACTTTGGCATCAGGGAGAATCTTTTTCACAGCCTCTTCGTTGACGCCGATACCGACCGTTCCCCACATGTAAGGCATGGAGTGCTTATTGTCAGGGTCGAGCCGGCCTGTGTAGCGAAGCGCTTCCTGGTCGAGATTGTCGTAGTTCGGGAGCTTGTTGAAATCGAGCTCGCGGATCGCCTTTTCGTCAAGGATCGGGCGCAGCTGCGCGCTTCCTTGAACGATGATGTCATAATTCGACGAACCTGACAGAAGCAGCTCTTTTGTCTCATCAGAGTTCTCGAACACATCATGCACCACGCGGATCTGCGTCTCTTTTGAGAAACGCTCGAGCATTGCCGGGTCGACATAGTCCGGCCAGTTGAGAACGCGAACCTCGCCCTTGGCCTTTTGACCGTTTGTCGCAAGGGCTCTCATGACTGCGTCATGCGTGTTGCGCGTCAGCAGTCCGTCAATTTTCATGCCGGTGTCCTGCTGGAACACTTCGAGCGAGGCGAGCGTGGCCGGACCAAATTTGCCGTCGACCGGGCCGGGTTCATAGCCGAGTTTTTTCAGCGCTTCCTGCGAGCTTTTAACCCGTTCCTTGTCGACAATTGTATCCTGCCCTGCTGCCTGTCCCTTGCCCCATCCTTCGCTCTCCCAGATGGCCGTGAACATGATGCGCAACAGCTCGTCATAGTCCGAAGGCGCCTTGGCCGGCTTGGCGAAGGAAACGAAACGGCTGATCGCCCTCGTGGTCTTCCCATCGAGCGCGCGCGACATGTCCTGGTCCTTGAGATATCCCAGGCGGCGCAATAATCTCTGTAGCGTTGCAACCTGTCGGTCGGAAATGTCCTGGAGCTCTCCGGCGTCGAATTCGATGCGCTCGGCCGACTCGCCTGACGCGGCAGACGATACGGAGCGCATGCCCTGCGCAAGGGTATCAGGGCTTGTCAGTGCGGCAAGGATGGAAATTGCCGCTGCAGCGGCAAGAAGAATTTTCGAGCGCATACATCCCCCACGAGCTCTTTGCTCGGCTTATAATTCTCTGACGACGCGGAATCCTATACTGCGATTGCGGCCGCTGGGTTGGTTCCATCCACGCGTGGCGGAACGCAGTTTCGGAACATCGCTGTTGAATGATCCGCCGCGAACGACGCGGCTGCTGCAATCGCCCGACGTCCATGCCTTCCCGTCCGTCGGTGCATCTGCATAGGACTCGTTCCAGCAGTCTTCGACCCACTCCCACACATTGCCGTGCACATCGAAAAGGCCAAATTGATTCGGTTTGAAGGAACCTGTGGGCGCCGTAGCGGCATAGCCGTCACTGCAGTCGGAGCCAAATCCGCCGCCATTTGCTTCCTTTGCCGTAGCGTCGGCGCCATTGCCGAATGCGCAAAGCTCGTTCGCGTTGTTTCCGAAGCTATACTTCGGCGCCAGCGAGTTCATACCCGCGGAAGCGCGCGCTGCATATTCCCATTCAGCCTCGCTCGGCAGCCGGTACTTGTGTCCCGTCTTCTTAGAGAGCCAGGGCAGATATTGCGTGTTGATGTCCTCCCAAGAGACGTTGATTGCTGGCCGCTTGTCGCGCCCCCATCCTTCATCCTTGATCTTCAACTTGCAGCCCGCATCCTTCACGCAAGCATCCCAATCGTCGATGGTGACTTCAAACTGGCCCATGGCGAAGGGGCGTGTGATGGTCACAACCCTTTGTGGACCCTCATTCTCCTGATGTCCGTCTTCGTTCTTAGCCGAGCCCATCATGAACTGAGCGGACGGCACTTTCACCATGACAGGACAATCATCGCAGTCGCGGAAGGTCTCAACGGCGGTAGGAACGAGTGTAGCTCTTGCTGGCGCAGTCGCAGTATCGGGATTGACTGCAGCGAGCGTCGTCGGCTCCTGAGTGGATTCGTCGAGGGGCTCTTCCCCGGCCTCGGACTGGCCAGAGTCCGGGATGCCATTGGTGGCTTCCTCAGCCGGCTCGTCGGATGCCATTTCCGCATCGTTAGACGCGCCTCCCTCTTCGACGGGTCCGGAGGGCACTGGCAATGGCGCATCGTCCTCGATCGAAGCCTCTTGCACCTCAGCTTGTCCGCCCGGCTCAGTCGATGCGCTTGCGCCGCCGAGTTCTTCGCCAAGGGTCACTGCAGCCGGCCTGATCTGGCTGGAAGCTGCAGAGCTCTCCGCCACATTCATTTCGTCGAAACTCGAGCCGCTCGTGAAATATTCATTGGCGACATAGGCGAGCGCCGTGCCGCACAGGATGCCGGCAACAGCAGCGGCAATGCCGAGCTGCAGCCCGCTTGGGCGCCGCAAGGGAGCGGGAGGTGCATCGCCAGCGCGTCTCAGCCGCTTGCGCGCCGGTGATCTGGCAATTCGCGTTGTAGGCTCGTGATGCACACGTTGCGCCCTCGCCTGGCGTGACAGAGCCCGCCTAAGAAGGAGCCTTGTACGCACCGCGCCGGGTCTTGCCGGTCCATGTTCTGCGCCGGACGCGGTCGAACGCCCTCCATGTAGGGCACCCGGCACATCGGGCGCAAAGATGTCGTCGAGATCATCCGTTTGGGGTGGAACAGGCTCAGCCTGACGCAAGCTCGGCGCATTGCGCTTGGGACTTGGGCCTATCATACGCAATCCTCCGCCCCCTGGATCTCACTAACAGGCTCGCACTCTTCCCGCATTTCCCGAGAGCGCGACGAGCGGCAGGACCCCGCAAAGTGAGTTCCTGCACCCCTGTAAATACCACTACCACTTGGGCGGGATTGCGGCAATTAGGTGACAATGAGCGCGGGCGCCGCCTCGAGGCCACACAATCCTTGACGGACTAGTCGCTCTGCATTGCTTAACGCGGGTAGTCGCTGGTCAAGCTCGAGCGGGCGTGGCCGAGGCGATCATGCGGCCGCGCAAGTTCCTGAGGAATCTGATTAAGGCTAGTGCGCTGCCCGCCAAGAGCACGACTGGAGCGGGTCGAATGAGGATGGGAAAAGCGAGATTGGCCTGCAGTACCGCCATCGCATTCACCCCGGTTGCCACACGGTACCAGCCGAACTCCATGCCGGCCGTCAGCAGCGCCGAGACGGCGGCGACAGCCAACACGACCAGCGGCGTAAGTCTCACGCGTCTAGCGGCGACCACGCGATAGGCCATGAGCAAAATGAACAAACCCGCCATGAGCGTGGGCTCCGTGGCGTCAATCTTCGCTTGCAGAAGAAAATGCGTGATGCCGACAGCCGCAATAACATAGACGATCCTGTGCAAATTTCTCCAACTCCGCCCCATTCTGCGGATCATTGCGTCGCTCGAGGTTGCGCCAAGCACGGCCAGCCCGATAACAGCGGAAAATCCCAAGGTGAGATAGAGGCGCTGGGCGATCTCCGAGGCAACACGCAGGAGATCGAGATTCTGGTTCAAAGTATAGGCGAAAAGATGAAGACCGGCATAACTCAATGCGCCGATGCCGATCATTCTTCGCACCAGAATGAGCCGTGGCCAATCGGCAATTCGCATCATGGGCGTGACAAGCAGCGAAAGCAGCAGAATGCGAATCGCCCAGCGCCCCGATTGATCAATCAGGCCGTCGATGGGCAGCGGGCCGAACAGACCCGTCTCGAACTGCCACGCCATCCATGCTGCGGGTGCTAGCAGCCCGGTCAGAGTGGCGAGCTTGAGATATGACAGTCGTCCGGAGCGGTCAGTCCAAGGCTTCATGGCTCACATATAGGCTGAGGAAGCAGATCTGCGCCTTCACTTGTAATCACTGTTGTGCGATGACCGCGTGACTAGCAGAAAAACTTTCTAGGACACAGCCCTGCGGGCCAGCAGGTTTCGCGCCCGGTCCTCGAAAGCGGCCATAATCCGACGCATGGCGTAATCGAACAGGCCATGGAGCAGGAACTCCAGAGTACGGCTCACCATGGCATAGTCGAGACTCATTTCGATCTCGGTGCCTCCTCTTGCCGCATGAAGTGACCACACACAGTCGAGATGTTTCACGGGAGGCCGCCGCGAAGAAGCCGCGACCGTCAGCTTGCGCTGATCGGCCACCACGCTGCTGATGAAGACTTCGCGTATCGAAAGCTTGGGATAGGCGATGGTGAGCTCCGCCTCGAACCGTTCGGCCTTATCCGCGCCAAAGGTTCTGTTCAATACGCGTGACCCAACGCACAGGGGCAGAAACTCCGCATAGTCCT
>DATBMX010000255.1:0-8353 GCA_036554625.1 Aestuariivirgaceae bacterium | reverse complement strand
TCTTTCCTTCCACCCGGAGATCGAACCTTACAAGACGGGGCGCCTGAAAGTCTCCCAGCGACACGAGATCTATTTCGAGGAATGCGGCAATCCCGGGGGCAAGCCGGTGGTGCTGGTGCATGGCGGGCCAGGCGCCGGAAGCTCGCCGACCATGCGGCGGCTGCACGATCCTCGCGCTTACAGGATCGTGCTGTTCGACCAGCGCGGGTGCGGCCGCTCGACGCCTTATGCGGACCTTGAGGAAAACACGACTTGGGATCTCGTCGAGGACATGGAGAAGCTCAGGACGCATCTCGGGATTGGCCGCTGGCAGGTGTTGGGCGGCTCGTGGGGTTCGACGCTCGGCCTCGCCTACGCCGAAGCACATCCGGAACGCGTGAGCGAACTCATTCTGCGCGGGATCTTTCTGCTGCGCCGATCCGAGCTTCTGTGGTTCTACCAGGAGGGATGCAGTTGGATCTATCCGGATTTGTGGGAGGATTTCATCGCACCCATCCCGCCTGGCGAGCGCCATGACATGATGAACGCCTATTACCGGCGACTGACGGGAAAGAACGAGGCGGAGAAGAGCCGTTGCGCGGCGGCGTGGAGCAAATGGGAGGGGGGCACGCTGTCACTGCTGCCCGACCCGGTGCGGGTGGCCCGCTTCGGCGAGGAAAGCTATGCAGTGGCGTTCGCCCGCATCGAGGCTCACTATTTCATCAACAGAGGCTTTTTCAAGACGGACGACCAGCTCCTCAAAGAAGCGCGCCGGCTCTCAGCCATTCCCGGAATCATCATTCATGGGCGCTATGACATCGTAACGCCCGTGAAGAACGCCTTCGACCTTCACCGGGCCTGGCCCGAGGCCGAGCTGAAAATCGTCGCCGACTCGGGACATGCCACGACGGAGCCTGGCATCGTCCATGAGCTCGTCACGGCGACAAACAGATTTTGCAGATAGTGTGACGCTAAGTTTCTTGCTGCAGCGCAAGAACGAATCAGCAAGCCGCCGAACCAGTGATTCGCGAGCGGACGATCGCGTGCATTCGAGACCAATAGGCTCCAAGGCGAACAAGCGGGCCCCGGAAAATCAAGGAAATCAGCGGCTCCCGCCGTCGCGCCGGCCCCGCCTAAAATTTGTCACCGTTCGGTCGAGTTGCCGCCGATGTCACGGAGCAATGTCACACCATCGATGCGGCGGGGAACTTCATCGACAATATGAAGTCTTTGATGGCCCGGGTATTGGTCGCGCTGGCTCCTGTCGCCGTCCCGAGCCTGCGTGTACCTGGTCTGCCCGTTCCCAGTTGGAACGGGCAGACCGCTCCACTCAGATCGGCTGCCCGTCTTCCTTCTGCTCCAACCTGCGAATGAGAGACAGGAACCGTTCGAAGTATTTTTCAACGAGTGCCAGCCAACGATCGATATCCGCCTCGCTCGGCATGGTGAGCCGCTGCTCGCCTCTCTCATCGGAGCGCTTGGCCAAGCGCTCCTTCAGCTCGTCATTCTCCTTCCTGAGCCCCGCAATCTCCTCATGCAGCGCGGCGCGATCGTCCTTGACGCTTCTGCAATTCCATTCGCCGGCCGCAGATGAGCAATGCGATATGGCGCCGGTGAATGTGTCAAGGCGAATAAAGGTGTTCTGATCCGCCTCCTTGAGTACGAACCGGCCGGATTCCTCAGCCAGAGCGGGGGCAGCGAGCAGAGCGAAGGCAAGCAGGGCTGCCGGGGGTTCAAGACGCATGCGGAGGAAATCGTTCATAGAAGGTCTCTCCCTTTCTTGCCATGTCGAGCAGAAGAGCCGGCGGTTCATATCGCTCACCATATTTTTCCGCATAGGCTCGGCACTTGTCGGCAAAGGCTCGGCTGCCCATGGTGTCAATATAAGACAGCGGACCGCCGGTGAAAGGGGCAAAACCAAAGCCCAGAATCGCACCCACATCAGCCTCGCGCATATCGCTTAAGACCTGCTCTTCGACACATCGCGCCGTCTCGAGCGCCTGAATGAGCAGAATTCGCTCCTTGAGTTCATCGAAGGAAAACGCCGATGGCGACTGGGGAGGGAGAATCTCGGCAAGACCGGGCCATAGGCGTTTGCGGCCACCTTGGGGATAATCGTAAAAGCCTTTGCCATTCTTGCGGCCGTAGCGGCCGCGCTTCACCACCATCTCCTCCATAACCCGGTCGATCGGGCCCGCCCTATAGGAATCGCCCAGATCCGCCCTGGTGGCCTCCAGAATCTTCCAGGAGAGATCGAGCGCCACCTCATCGGCAAGCGCCAGAGGGCCCACTGGCATGCCGGCAGCCCTGCCGGCATTTTCCACCATTGCCGGGGGAACACCCTCCTCCAGCATGTGGATGCCCTCCTTCTTATGGGTCATCACGACACGCGAGGTGAAGAAGCCGCGCGAATCATTGACGACGATCGGGGTTTTTCTGATCTGGCGCGTGAAGTCGAAGGCCTTGGCGATGGCTTCCTTCGATGTCCGGCGTCCGCGAATGATCTCGACAAGCTGCATGCGCGGGACGGGCGAAAAGAAATGAATGCCAAGGAAGGACTGCGGCGATTTGAGGTTATCGGCCAAGCCGGTGATGGGCAGGGTTGACGTGTTCGAGGCGAGGATCGCGCCATTGCCCATGGCCGATTCGGCCTTCGGCAACAGGGCGGACTTAAGCTCACGATTCTCAAAAACGGCCTCGATGACAAGGTCGGCGCGGGAGAGAGCGGCAATGTCGGCGACGCCCGTGATGCGAGATAGAATTGCCTGTCCTTCCGCCTCGCTGCCGCGCCCCTTGGACAGATCCCTTTCTAAAGCCTTGGCGACTTGCGACTTGCCCTTTTCTGCCGTTGCAAGGTCGCGGTCGAGAAGCAGGACATCGATGCCCGCGGCTGCGGCGACATGCGCGATGCCTGAGCCCATGAAGCCCGCTCCCAAAATGCCCAGCGTCCGCACCCGCGATTCGGGAACATCGGCGGGCCGCCTCGCGCCTTTGCCAAGGTCCTGCATGGAGACGAAGAGCGAGCGGATCATGCTGGCGGCCTGCGGCCCCATGAGAAGCTTGGTGAAATGCCGGGCCTCGATGCGCAGGGCGGCCTCGAAAGACTTCACCTGCAGCCCCTCGTAGACGCATCTCAGGATGGCGCGCTGCGCGTCGTAATTGTCGTAGGTGTTCTTGCGATAAAGTGCGTTGGCTGCCGGCCAGGTCATAAGGCCTTGCGGCGAATAGGGCGCGCCACCCGGAATTTTGAAGCCTTTCTCGTCCCAAGGCTGGATCGGCTTCGGCGCTTCGGCGAGCCAAGCTCTCGCTCTGGCCAGCAGGTTCTCGCGGGATGCAATTTCATGAACCACGCCAAGCTTCAAAGCGGTGGCCGGATCTATATGGCGGCCGGAGAGCATGAGTTCCAAGGAAGCTTCCGCACCACACAGGCGCGGCAGGCGCTGCGTGCCGCCGGCGCCCGGCAGGAGGCCGACCTTGGCCTCGGGCTGCCCCAGCTTGGCCGATGGATCTTCCGCGACAATGCGGCGGTGACAGGCGAGGCATAGTTCGAGACCGCCGCCAAGCGCCGTTCCGGTGATGGCCGCCACGACCGGCTTGCCGCAGGTTTCGAGGGCGCGGAACACACGCGAGAACCGGCTTGCCTCGTCGATGAGCGCGCGCAGGGCCGGCTGATCAAGAGATCTTCGGCCGGCTTCGGCGAATTTGGCGGCCAGCGACTTGAGCCAGAGGAGGTCGGCGCCGGCGCAGAATGATTTCTTTCCCGAGGTGATGATGACAGCGCGAACAGCAGCATCCGACTTGATGCGGGCGACGATCTCCTCGATCTCGCCGAGCACGGCGAGGTCGATAACATTCATCGATCGGCCGGGCATATTCCAGGTGACGAGAGCGTTGCCCTCAGCGTCAAGGTCAAAGGTAAAATAGTTCATATCAGACGCGCTCGATGATCGTCGCCGTGCCCATGCCGGCACCGATGCAGAGGGTAATGAGTGCGGTATTCAGATCGCGGCGCTCGAGCTCATCGAGGACTGTGCCGAGGATCATGGCGCCGGTGGCACCGAGTGGATGTCCCATGGCGATGGCGCCGCCCGCGACATTCACCTTGGCGGGATCGAGACCCAGAAGCTCATGATAGAGGAGCACCATGGAGGCGAAAGCTTCATTCACTTCGAAAAGGTCGATGTCGGCGAGAGTCATTCCAGCACGTGCCAGGGCCTTGCGGGTAACGTCGGCGGGGCCGGTCAACATGATCGCAGGCTCGGACCCGATATTGCTGAAGCCTCTGACGCGGGCGCGCGGTTTCAGCCCGGCCTTTCTGCCCGCCTCTTCACTGCCTAGCAGAACCGTGGCGGCGCCGTCGACGATGCCGGACGAATTTCCGGCATGATGTACATGATTGAGACCCTCCAATTCGGGGTAGCGCTGAACCGCGACGGCGTCGAAGCCGAATTTGTCGCCGATCTCGGCGAAGGCGGGCTTGAGCGAGGCCAAGGACTGCATCGTCGTCTCGGGCCGCATATGCTCATCGCGATCGAGAAGAATGAGGCCGTTGACGTCCGTTACCGGAACAACCGATCTCGCAAACGCTCCCGAAGCCCACGAGACTGCTGCGCGCCTCTGGCTTTCCACCGCATAGGCGTCAACGTCGTCGCGCGAGTAGCCATATTTCGTCGCGATGAGATCGGCGGATATTCCTTGAGGCAAGTAATAGCTCTTGAGGGCGACGGAAGGGTCGACAGGCCAGGAGCCGCCCGATGCGCCGATGCCGATTCGGCTCATGGATTCGACACCGCCACCGATGGTCATGTCGTGGACGCCGGATTTGATCTCGGCGGCGGCGAAATTCACGGCATCGAGACCAGACGCACAGAATCGATGAACCTGGATACCGGCGACGGTTTCGGCATAGTCAGCGTTGATGACAGCCGTGCGGGCGATGTTGGAGCCGGCCTCACCAATGGGATCGACGCAGCCCAGCACGACATCGTCGATGAGGCTCGTGTCCAGCCCGTTGCGGTCGCGAATGGCGCGCAGCGTCTGAGTGGCAAGCTCAAGCGCCGTGACTTCGTGCAGCGAACCATCGGGCTTGCCCCGTCCGCGCGGGGTGCGCACATGATCGTAGATATAACTTTCCGGCATGTCGCTCCTCAAAGGCTTCTGGCGATCAGCATCTTCATGATTTCGTTGGTGCCGCCGTAGATGCGTTCCACGCGGGCATCACGATACATTCGAGCGATCGGAAATTCGTTCATATAACCATAGCCGCCATGGAGCTGGAGGCAACGGTCGATGAGGCGGCACTGCATATCGGTCATCCAATATTTGGCCATGGAGGCGGTCGTGGTGTCGAGCGCCTTTTCGAGATGGCGGCTGATGCAATAGTCGATGAATACGCGTCCGATGGCGGCCTCAGTCTTGCATTCGGCAAGTTCGAACTGCGTGTTCTGGAACTCGATGATCGGCTTGCCGAAGGCCTTTCGCGTCTTGACGAAGTCGATGGTGACTTCGAGAGCACTCTCGATGCGACCGGCAGCGTGGAGGGCAATGAGAAGACGCTCCTGCGGAAGCTGCTCCATCAGCATATAGAAGCCCTGCCCTTCCTCATGCCCGAGCAAGCTTTCGGCATCAAGCCTGACGCCGTCAAAAAAAAGCTCAGATGTGTCGTTGGCCTTCAGGCCGATCTTGTCGAGATTGCGGCCGCGGCGGAAACCCTCCAAACCGTCGGCCTCGACAATAAAGAGACTGATGCCCTTGGCGCCCAAGGCCGGATCGGTCTTGGCCACCACGATGATGAGGTTGGCGAGCTGGCCGTTGGTAATGAAGGTCTTCTGGCCGTTGAGCACATAGCCGTTGCCGCTGCGCTTCCCCGTCGTGCGTATGCCCTGAAGGTCTGAGCCGGCCGACGGCTCGGTCATGGCAATGGCGCCGATAAGATCGCCCGTGGCGAGGCGCGGCAGCCAGCGGCGTTTCTGCTCCGTCGAGCCATAGTTGAGAATGTAGGGAGCGACGATTGCATTGTGGAGCGGAATGCCAAGACCGGAAATCCCGGCGCGGTTTGCTTCCAAAGCGATGACAGCCTCATGAGCGAAATTGCCGCCGGCCCCGCCATATTCCTCCGGCACGCCAGCACACAACAGGCCGGCAGAGCCGGCCTTCGTCCAGATTTCCCGATCGACGCAGCCCTGCTCCTCCCAACGGTCGTAGTGCGGAGCGCACTCCTGCCGGAAAAATTGCCTGCAGGTTGCCTCGAGAAGCTCGAGTTCCTCCGTCATCCAAGCAGGCTTGGCTAGACCCAAATCGCCCATAGTCTCGGTTACTGGTCGTTTGCCGCCTTTGGGCGCGCTACCTGACGTTCGCGTAACATTCCGTCGACGATCTCGCAAGTGCGCTCAAGATCGGCAATGGCTTCCTCCAGCTCCAGGCGCTGCTTGCGAAGAGCCTCAAGCCGCTCGCGCATCTTGACGGAGGCAACCCTGAGCTGCGTCACCTGACCGTCGCGAAGATTATAGAGGTCGAGCATCTCCTTGATTTCCTCAAGAGAGAAGCCCACGCGCTTGCCGCGCAAGATCAGCTGCAGCCGGGCGCGGTCGCGATAGGAGAACAGGCGTGTCCAGCCGCGGCGGGCCGGCGACAGCAAACCCTTTTGTTCATAGAAACGCAAAGTGCGCGGCGTGACATGAAATTCCCGGCAGAGCTCGGTAATCGAATAGGTTTTTTCGCGGCTCGGCCGCTCCGGAATCGTATTCATGAGGACCTCGTGATGACTTTCGACGCTCGATGGCAGCCTCTTAGAGTGCAATATGACGTCTAGGTAAGATCATTGCCAGAGGCTGCGTCAGGCTGACTCACGGTCTAAGCAGCAATTTAAGGAGGTTCGAGGGCGGCTTAACTGAAATTTTACCCAGACCGTTAAGTTTCAAGGGGAAGCCGCAGGCCCAGTCCGCCTGTTGAGAGGACGTATGAAAACCGGGACCCCGTGGAGCGTCAAAGGAATCGAGCCTGAGGTACGCGAGGCAGCCAAGGATGCGGCGCGGCGGTCCGGCCTCACGCTGGGCGAGTGGCTGAACAGCACAATTCTGGAGCAAGCCGAGGCGGGCGGCACGAAGCCACCTGCGATGCATCCTCTTGTCAGAGACCGCTTCGCCTCCATCGCGGAAGAGCTTGCCATGATGACGGGGAATCGTCCGCAAGCGCCGTCAGAGCGCTTCGTGGAGCGCAGCCCCGCCCCCACAGTCAACAATGACGCGGTGATCGAGCGCATCGAGAACAATGAGCGTTATCTGAGCGAGGCACTGAACTCGGTCAATGAGAGGCTCAAAACACTCAACGCTGAAATTGCCAGGCAGGCGGAAAGTTCCTCGCAGCGAGCGGCGGACGCCGGCGACTATGCGGCGCTCGAGGCGGCGGTGCGAAACATCATCGGACATCTCGAAACTTCGGAACGGCGAACGCATGAGGCGATCCATTCGGTGCAGTCGCATCTGGAGAGCCTCAGCGGCAAAGGCGCAGATGGCGAGACAGGCAGGCGATTTCAGCAAATCGAAAGCCTGATCGACGGCTTGGCGCAGCGGGTGGAACAGAGGGAGCGCAGCGGGACTGGGCTCCAGGCCATCGAGTCACAGGTGAAGGATTTCGGCCAGCAGATCCATTCCTTGAAATCGTCATCGGAACAGCTCTTCGATCGCGCCAAGAGCGCAGCCGTCCTGTCGCTCAAGGACGATCTTGCCGAACTCGAAAAGCACATTGCCACTCTTGCCACCCATGTCGAGTCCAGTTCAGCGCGGCTCGATGCGTTCAACTCGGATTTCATCCGCCTGCAACAGGAGTTGGGCGATTGCAGATCGGAGATGGCAGGCCTCGCGCAGCAGGTGAGGCAGGACAGCAGCAAACGCACGGACCCGGAGGACCTGAAGGCCGTTCAGGCGCTCGTCGCGCAACTGTCGGAACACGTCGAGCAATTGCCGCTCGGGGCGTTCGAGCGCCGCCTGCAGGACGTCGCCAAGCGGATCACGGAAGTGGAGATTCGCGGTCGCGCCTTGCCGCAGACAGCCGAGATTCTCCAGAAATTCGAAGAGCTGGAACAGCGCTTCAGCGAGGAGAAACCGACGGCCGATCTGGATGGGATCCATGCTGAGCTGCAAAGGCAGTTCCGCAGGGTTGACGAAAGACTTGACGCTGCTGACGACCGTCTGCATTCCATTGAAAACATCGAGCGCTCCATCTCGCAGCTTTTTCAGGCTATCGAGGACAATCGTACCGACGTGCACGAGCTCGCCGAGGAAGCGGCGCGGCGCGTCGTTTTGGAGCTGCAGCAATCGAGCTCATCGCCTGGAATGCCGCCGCCAGAGCTTGAGTCAATCGAGCAAGCGCTCGG
>DATBMX010000092.1:0-3759 GCA_036554625.1 Aestuariivirgaceae bacterium | reverse complement strand
ATCGGCTCCTACAAGCCCGATCGGCGCAATTTCGATTACATGCTGGAGAATCTTGCCCATCTTGGATTCGCCAAGAGGGATATTTTGCACACGGCGGAAAGTCTCTATCACGATCATCAGCCGGCAAATGCCTGCGGCCTTGCCTCATGCTGGATTTACCGGCGCTCCGGGCAGGAGGGCTTCGGCGCCACCATGAAACCCGACGTCATGCCGCAAACATCGTTCCGGTTCACGTCGCTCAGAGAGATGGCAGAGGCACATCGGAAGGAGCGCGCGCAAATGCGCGCCTGACGTCCCCGCGCCTATTCCGGCGTCACTTTCCAGCCGAGCGTCGTCCACACGATATTTCCAGCAGAAATAATCCGTGCGCCCTGCAGCCTTCCTTCCTCGCCCTCGAGATTGAGCATGGCATAACTTGCCCACAGCGATGCCGTCACGAATCGCAACCCCTTATGGAGCTGAGGGGCGCCGGGGTGATTGTGCACGAGATGCAGAATACGCGAGAGCTTCGTCATCCGCCGGTTGGCAGTGGCGGAGCTGAAGCAGCTGAGGAGCCTCTGCACCGGCAGCTCCTGACCCACCGGCAGCAGGAGCTCGCTCTTGATCGCCATCATGCCGATGTCCGTTCCCCGCGCCAGCGCCTCGTGCCCAGGCTCCGACACGCAGCGCACCGCCGCCATGGTCCAGTTGATCGCGTCCATGCCGCTCACTGAAATGATCCGCAGCGTGCTCGGGATCTCCGGAAAAGATGGCCGCCATTGGACAGCCTGTGCTTCGCTCATTGGATTCATTGGCGGAGTTTCCTCCATCCACTCCCTCAAAATCCCATCCTATCGGCGCTGCAATTCTACTCAATCAAAAGCCCTGGACGTGATTGCCCTCCCCTTCCGGCCATCGCTAAAATTGAGCCGCTGCGATTAATCATTTTGCGCGCGATTCCCGGAGACTTGATCCAGGCGGGACGGACAAGTACGTTCCGATGAAGGATTTTCAGGGCCATCGGCAGGTGTCATTCAATACTAAACAGGACGTTACCGCTGCGATCGGCAATACGCCTCTGATCAAGCTCAAGAAGGCTTCGGCACTGACGGGCTGCACGATTTTGGGCAAAGCCGAGTTCATGAATCCCGGCCAATCGGTGAAGGACCGGGCCGCACTCTTCATAATCAGGCAGGCAATCGCGGAGGGTACGCTTCGGCCTGGCGGCACTATCGTCGAAGGCACCGCGGGCAATACTGGCATAGGGCTGGCGATGGTGGCGAACGCGCTGGGCTTCAAAACAGTGATCGTTATCCCCGAGACGCAGTCGCAGGAGAAGAAAGACACGCTCAGGCTTTATGGCGCCGAGCTCGTGGAAGTACCGGCCGTGCCCTACAAGAATTCAAACAATTACGTCAAATATTCCGGCCGGCTGGCCGAACGCTTGGCGCGCTCCCTCCCGGGCGGCGCAATATGGGCCAACCAGTTCGACAATGTTGCAAATCGTCAGGCGCATCTGGAAACGACGGCGCAGGAGATCTGGGCGCAAACCAACGGCAAGGTCGATGCCTTCGTGTGTTCCGTCGGATCAGGCGGCACGCTTGGCGGCGTGAGCGATGGTCTGAAGGCGAAGAACACCAATATCAGGATCGCTTTGGCCGATCCGATGGGCGCGGCGCTCTACAGCTACTACGCGACCGGCGTTCTGAAAGCCGAAGGCTCTTCCATCACCGAAGGCATAGGACAGGGACGCATCACCAAGAATATCGAGGGGGCCGTCGTCGATCATGCCTACCAGATTCCCGACAGCGAAGGCATTCCCCTGGTCTTCGAGCTGCTCGCGGAGGAGGGCCTGTGCCTCGGCGGCTCCTCCGGCATCAACGTCGCGGGCGCGATCAGACTCGCAAAGGAGTTGGGGCCCGGCAAGCTGATCGTTACCATGCTATGCGACCTTGGCACTCGCTATCAGTCCAAGCTTTTCAATCCGGACTTCCTGCGCTCGAAAAATTTGCCCGTACCGCAATGGCTCGACGTCACTGCGCCTCCCGTGCCAACCGTGTTCGAACCTGCGTGAGGAACGGATGACTGAGCTTCTGTTCAGAGACGATCCCTATGCGCAGGCATGCCAGGCTCGCGTGCTTTCCGTGAATGATCGCGGCGGTATCATCCTCGACCGCACCATTTTCTACGCAACGTCCGGCGGCCAGCCGGGGGACAGCGGCAAACTCACCTGGGAGGTGGGAGGAGTCGACATTGCGACGACGGTGTATGGCGACGCAAAGACCGACATCGTTCACGTGCCGGCAGCCGGTGCGGTCCTCCCCTTGGCCGGGGCAACCGTCGAGCTCGCTCTCGACTGGCAGAAGCGCTATGCCCATATGCGCGTGCATACGGCTCTGCATTTGCTGTGCTCGCTTGTGCCCTTCCCGGTCACCGGCGGGCAGATTGGCGCCGATGGTGGAAGGCTCGACTTCGATATTCCGGACCCAGGCGCAATCGACCGCGGCATGCTAAATGTTGAAATGAACCGGCTTATTCGTGAAGACCATCCCGTGCGCGCAAGCTTCATCTCCGATGACGATTTGGCGGCGAAGCCCGAGCTTGTTCGCACCATGTCGGTGAAACCTCCCACGGGCAGCGGCCAGGTTCGCCTTGTCGCCATAGGCAGAAACGCCGAGATCGACCTTCAGCCGTGCGGAGGCACGCATGTGCGTTCCACCGGCGAGATAGGCCAGGTGAACGTGGGCAAGCTCGAAAGCAAGGGAAGGCAAAACCGTCGAATTCGCGTGAGTCTTGCCTGAAGGCCCTGCGCGCAACGGAGGACACCCGTGTCGAAATGGCTGGTAACAACGGATTGGCTGATGGCGCATCTCGATGCGCCCGACGTCGCCATTCTCGATGCAAGCTGGCATCTGCCGAACACGGGACGCGATGCAAGGCAAGAATTTTTGTCGGCTCACATTCCCGGAGCGCTGTTTTTCGATATTGACGAATTGTCCGACACGACGAGCCTCTATCCACACATGCTGCCCAGCCCGGAGAAATTCTCTTCTCGAATGCGCAAGATGGGCATCGGCGACGGCAAGAAGGTGATCGTCTACGACAGCCTGGGCCTTTACTCGGCGGCTCGCGCCTGGTGGATGTTCCGCGTCTTCGGCAAGGACGATGTCGCCGTTCTCGACGGCGGCTTCGCCAAGTGGAAGGCCGAAGGCAAGCCCGTCGAGGATGGGGAGCCGACGGCAAGACAGGAACGGCATTTCACCGCGCGTTTCCGGACCACGCTGCTGCGCGACCGCAATGACGTGTCGAAGGCACTCGAACACGGGCAGGAGCAGCTCGCCGATGCCCGGTCCGCCGGGCGGTTTCATGGCACGGAGCCCGAGCCGCGAAAGGGCGTGCGGTCGGGACACATTCCCGGAGCCAAGAGCCTGCCCTTCTCGCTGCTGGTGAATGAGGATGGCACCCTGAAACCGGCCTCCGAAATCGAGGAACTCCTCAGAGAGGCCGGCATCGATCCTGCCAAGCCTGTCATCGCCTATTGCGGTTCGGGCGTTACCGCCGCCGTTCTTGCGCTGGGCCTGGCAGTCGCCGGGCATGACGATCATGCCGTCTATGACGGATCCTGGGCGGAATGGGGAAGCGCTGCCGATCTGCCGATAGCAACGGAAAACAAGACGTGAATGGCCAAACCAAACATCCGCGCACGGTTGAGACGATCGTCACCTACCTGGAGATGACGGCCGACCCGCACCATTTCGTTCCAGCCCCCGCAAATGTGAA
>DATBMX010000084.1:0-7116 GCA_036554625.1 Aestuariivirgaceae bacterium | reverse complement strand
TCGACGCAGCCTTGCCGCGCGCCGGTTCAGATGAACGGCGCGTCGCAGCGGTAGCCTAAGCCGAGCAGGAAGCCCAAGCCGAAATCCCGCTTCATGCGGCGCCCACGAGCAGGGCGCCCTGGACCCCTGAGCTTTCGACGCCGAGACATTGCGCCACCAAGAGATCGAAGAGGCAGCATGCGGCGGGGTCCGTCTTGGGCGGATCGCGAAACAGCTGAAAGGTCGAGACCAGCACGCGGCCCTTGCCATAGGCGCGCTCGACCGAGATCGCCACCGGCTTGTGAATCCAGCCGACCACCAGCCCGGCGCTGACCCGGCTCTGGAAGTCCATGAGATTGCAGCCGGTGATGACGAACTGCGGAATGATCCGGTCCATCGTTTCATCGATCAGGGGCCCGCCAGGTACGGCGCTGAAACGTCCGCTGCGCCTCAGCCATGCAAATGACGAGGCCCAGTCGCCTTTCCACAATGTTCCGTCCCTGTCTCGCACCTTCACCGACTGCCAGTGCGGAAAGAATGGATCGAGCGATGTTTCGGCCTCGGGCAGCAGCAGAAGCCGCATGCCGTTGCGCACATCCGACGCCAGCCCCGGATCATATTTGCGGGCGACGGCCAGGGATGCGTGCTCCTTGTTCATTGCCACGTCATAGCCGAGCCCCTTCATGTGCTCGCGAATATCGGCCTCGGGCGACCAGACTTGTCCGATGCTTCGCTCAGGCGTCGAACGCTCGGCATAGACCGCCACATCGAGATGATTGCGGCTGAGAATTGCCCCGTCCTTTGCCACCAGCTCGAACTCGATTCGGCGCATCTGCGAGCTTCCGACATAAGGCATCGCGAGCGGGAGAACGCCGAGACTGAGCACGGCGCCGGCCTCGATCGCCGGCACCTCGACGAACTCATGAATGCCGAACCGCAGTTTGAGCGTGGCGCTGTCGATGCGCTGCCCGCCATTGGCGATGGCAATCTCGAACAGGGCTGTCTCGCCGTTCCGGTAGGAGAGCCTCTGCCATCGCGGCACGATCACCACGTCTGAATTGATGGTGTGGAAGATGTCGTGGAACACCCGCTTGTTGCGGCACATGTCGAGAAGGCCGTTGCTTTCCCAATGGGTGTCCGTGAAGGCCGTGATCACATAGCCGGCAAGCTCTGGCCTCTGGCGCATCAACTCGATCTGGTACTTGAGAGCACGGTATTGCTGCCACTGCGCGGCTTCGACGAAGCGCGAAAGATCGCCGAAGGCGCGGTCGAGGCTCCAGTCGGCGAAACGGTTCTCGATCCCGTGCGGATACATGATGCCTTCGCCCCAGTCGTGCCCGGTCTCGAACCACCACGGCTCGTTGCCGTCTCCGTCCTTGAGCTGCTCGGGATCGGGCAGGCCCCAATTGCCGAATTCCGAGCACATAAGCGGTTCGGTCCCGATCTGCATCGCGTCGCCCTCCAGGCTGAACAGCCACGGCGGCCGTGAGGCGAGATCGCCCACGAAACGGTCCCACGCGCGTCGATTGTCGGGGAAGGCAGCGTAGAAATGGTAATCGGCGATATCCGTCTGCACGTGAAAGCTTGGATAGAGCGGCGAATTGTCGACGACGAGGCGGCTCGGGTCATAGGCCTTGAGCCACTGATACATCCTCTTCAGCCACTCGCGATGCTCCGCGTCATGGACCAGATCCACCCCCCAATTCTCATTGATGATGGTCCAGATGATGATCGAGGGATGATGACTGTCGCGGTCGACGATGCCCTTCAGCGTCGCTTCCTTGCGCGCCCGAGATCGTTCGGTGGAGATGCCGCCGTTGGGAAGCTCCGTCCAGATCAGCAGTCCCAGCCGGTCCGCCGCATCGTAATAGCGGGGGTCGGGCGCCTTGATGTGGCAGCGCAGGCAATTGAGGCCGAGCTCCCTGGCCCTGCGGAACTGATCCTCCAGGAATTCCAGCGAAGGCACGGTGCTGATCATCTCAGGGTAATAGTCCTGGTCGAGCGCGGCGCGGAGATAGAGCGGCTTTCCATTGAGGAACAGGCGCCCGTCGCGGGTTTCGATCGTCCGGAAGCCGAACGTCTGCTCGATTCTTTCGACTTCCGCGCCCTGTCGTTTCATGATCGCCTGGAGCCGGTAGAGGGCAGGGCTGTCGGGCGACCAGGGCTGCACGTCCGTGAGCTGAAAGACGCTTTCGAGCTCCGCCTGTTTTTCCTCCACCGGATGAGCGGCTTCCTGGACCAGATCGCCCTCAGGCCCGATGATTCTGAGCTCTATGTTGGACAGCGCCTTGAGCGGCTTGGCGAAGACCAGCCGAGCGCGCACTTGCCCGGTTTCCAGGCTGCTGCGGATTCTCATCCGTTCGATGTGATCGGGGATGCGTTGCTCGAGATGGACCGACTGCCAAATCCCCGACAGCGGCCCATACCAGCTCTGCTTGCCGAAGGGGATTTCATTCAGGGGCGCATCGGGGAACTCGTTGATGTCGTCGGTCGGGCTCTCGACCTTGACCTTGATCTCGTTGCGGCCCTCGACAAGCTGTTCCGTAACGTCAAAGCCGAAGGGAAGGAATCCGCCCTCGTGTTTGCCGACGAGAACGCCGTTTACATAGACATAGGCCGTGTGAAACACCGCGCCGAAGCGCAGATAGCCATGCGCCTTGAGCCAGCCTGGCGGCAAGTCGATCTCGCGTCGGTAGATGCCGGTTCCACCCCGCGTGCGCAGATCATCGAACTGGGCTTGCCAGGGGCCGGGCACGGTGATCTGGCGCATCTTCACCGGCTGGGAGACGCGATCGCTGGACGAATGCAGGAACTGCCATGTCCCGTCCAGGCTGATGGATTGCACGTGCATGACGAATCCCGAATCACTCTTCAGATTGAGGCACTAGGCTTCGATCAGGGCATAAATGTGAGTCGCCTTTGGCCGGCGTCAACAGAAAGCAGCAGCGCAAAATCGATTGATCTTCATCATTGTTGAAACGCCACAGACGGCTTCTCCCTGCATCGAGATTCGCAGGCCCCCTCACGAAGCTCTATCAATGGATCCAGCCGATCGCAACGGTGTTGGTGGGCGAGGCGAAGGGGCCCCCGACCATTTTGAGGATCAGCCATGTCTCAAACGGCAACCTCGCTCTTGAGCGCCGCCCTGCGCAATGCCCGCGCCATGGAGACGAGAGCCTTGGCGCTCTTGAAGCATCGGGCTGGCAGGCTCGAGCAGTTTCCCGAGCTTCAGTGCGAAGCGGCGGTCCAGCGCAGCATTGCGCCTCTTCTGCAGGAGTCCCTGAAAGAAGAGGAAGCCATGGCGAGATGGCTCAAGGAGAACATCCAGCGCCTGACCCGCGATCACGTGAGCAATTGCGAGAGGAGCGCCGCGGCAGCCTGAGAAGGCCATGGCAATTGCTCTTTTGTTCCGCCAAGGCTATCAGCCTGCCGAGGTGGGCGATCGAATCCGGGACCAAAACGACATGACCACATATCCGCTGGACCCCCTGGGCCCCGAGGAAATCACGCGCGCTGCGGCGATCGTGCGCTCCTCGGGCGGCTTGAGCGATCAGGCCTGGTTCGAGACGATTGCGCTGAGCGAGCCTTCGAAGGAGGCGCTTCGCTCGGACACGGCGGGCAGGCTCGCCTATGCCTGCTGCTATGACCCGGCGACAGGCGAGACCTGGCACGGACGCGCCGATCTCGAAGCCGGCAAGCTTGTCGAATGGCGCCACGAGAAGGGCGCCCAGGCCCGCATCGTCATGGACGAATTCATCAAGGGCGGCGAGATCGCCAAGGCCGACCCCCGTTTCATCGACGCCTGCCGCAAGCGCGGCGTCACCGACATGGCGGATGTGCTGGTCGAGCCCTGGGCCGCGGGCCATTTCGGCGTGCCCGAGGAGAAGGACGAGCGCCTGGCCTATGGCCATTGCTGGGTGCGCAACAAGGCAGGCGATAATCCCTATGCGCGCCCGATCGGCAATCTTCATCCCGTTGTCGACCTCCGCCGCATGGCGCTGAAGCGCGTCGACGACTTCGGCCTTGTGCCGCTGCCTCCCGAAAGCACCTCATTCGTCCATCCCGCCCCGCGCAAGGACTTGAAGCCCTTGGACGTTCAGCAGAAGGAAGGCCCGAGCTTCGCGGTCGAAGGCAATCTCGTGCGCTGGCAGAAATGGCAGTTTCGCCTTGGCTTCCATGTCCGCGACGGATTGATCCTGCACAGGATCGGCTATGAGGACCAGGGCCGGCTGCGCTCCATCATGCACCGCGCGTCGCTCGCCGAAATGGTCGTTCCCTATGGCGATCCGACCGGCTCCTACTACCGCCGCAACGCCTTCGACACGGGCGAATATGGCATCGGCCAGTTCCTCGATTCCTTGACGCTCGGCTGCGACTGCCTGGGCGACATCCGCTATTTCGACGTCTGGAGCCACGACTGGCATGGCCGTCCGCAGAAGATCGCCAATGCCGTCTGCCTGCATGAGGAAGACTACGGCATCCTCTGGAAATTCTCCGATCTGCAGAGAGGCAATGTCACCGTCAAGCGCTCGCGCCGTCTTGTCGTCTCCTGCTTCGCCACCATCGGCAACTATGTCTATGGCTTCTTCTGGTACTTCTATCAGGACGGCACGATCGGCGTGGAGGTGAAGGCGACGGGCATTCCTCTCGTGAGCGGCAGGGCGGTGGGCGAGCCCTCGCTCCACGGCGCATTGGTTGCTCCGGGCATCGATGCGCATGTTCATCAGCACGTCTTTTCGTTCCGATTCGACATGGCGGTGGACGGCGAGCGGAATTGCGTCTCGGAAGTGAATTTTTCAGCGCTCCCCCTGGGCGATGGCAACCGCCACGGCAACGCCATCGGCATCACCGAGACGAAATTTGCCACCGAAAGCGAGGCGCAGCGCGTCATCGATCTTGGCGCCTCGCGCTATTGGCGCGTGACCAACCCCAATGTGAGGAACGCGCTGGGCGAGCCCGTGGGCTACAGGCTCGTGCCCGGCGCCAATGCCTTGCCCTTCCTTCTCCCCGACTCGCCCGTAGGCAAGCGCGCCGGCTTCATGTTCAAGCATTTCTGGGCGACGCGCTTCGCCGAAGGCGAGCTTTACCCCGCCGGCCAGTTTCCCAACCAGCATCACGGCGGCGACGGCCTCCCTGCGTGGACGAAGGCCGACCGCTCGCTCGACAATGAGAATGTCGTCGTCTGGTACACGCTCAACTATCACCATCTGCCGCGGCCCGAGGACTGGCCGGTGCAGCCCTGCGTCTATGCTGGTTTCCACTGGATGCCCTCTGGCTTCTTCGATGCCAACCCCTCGCTCGACGTGCCTTCGCCTGAGCCGAAGTGCTGTTGAGGGGACAGGGCAGGGTCGCAAGGCGCGCGCGTGCCAGGCTCGATCCGCCGCTCATGGGACATTCCAGCAGGGAAAGCGGCTGTTGCGGATGAGGAATCGTGTTGTGGCGAGACAACGGTCAACCGCGACGCCGATGACTCTCGCGTCGGCAAAACAAGGACGCGGCGGCTTTGATTGCGCGGCGCGCGCTTTCGCGCGCCTGTCGCCGAGGCACGCCTTGGCGCGCCGGCAGCTTCTGTGAGGACAGCGCGACGGCGGATAAAGGATGCGCGGTCCCAACGCGTCATCGTCAGGCGCTGCGCGTTGAGAAAACCTGTGGCGGTGATCTGGGGGAAATTTGGGCATGGGATCCTTTCGGGCAAGTGATGAACCAGCGGCCGGCTTTTCGCCTCCGGGAGAAGGAGTGTGGAGCGCGAGACGCGCTGCATCTTATATTTAGTGGCAACGCATTCGCGCTCCACCGGCGATTTCTGTCCGGTCCCGCACACACATTCCCTAACGTCTCTCATTGCTGAGAGGTTTCGGTGATCTCCCGCGGGGGAGGCAGAGCCGCTGAGCTTTCGCCCATGACTCCGGCGGGTGTGCCGACCAGCCTCCCGAACGACGATGGTCAAAGCCGCCGCTCGAGCGCCGCCCTCTCTCACGCCCTCAGCGACCATCCGGCTGGCGCCTCCTTCACGAGACAGGGTGAGGATCACATACGGAGCGCTAGGACCGTTGTCAAGATCTACTTCCACGATTGAGAGAAAATTCCACCTTCGTCATTCCGGCGAAAGCCGGAGGGTGGGGGCTGGGCCCCGGCTTCCGCCGGGGTGACGAATGGAGGACCCTAGCGGCAGAACTTGGAACGCTCCACGCTGAGGATCAGCGCGATGTTGTCGCGCTCGAACGCGTTCAGATCGAGCGTTCCATAGGTATCGTTGGTGCAGTTGCTGTTGTCGAACGCCTCTGCCTCCTCTCTTCGCGGGAAGCAGTAGCCTCGCTCGTCCAATACCGTATTTCGCAACGTCCATAGCGCCTTGCAATCCATATCGTGCAAGAGTGGTCTGGAGATCACATACTGGTCGGTGCAGAAAAGGTCCTGCTGCAGACAAACCGCTTGGGCAGGCGCAGGCTGTATCGCTGCCGCAACTGCCAATGCCAAGGTGACGATCGCTTTGCGTGCCATGGCCTGGACGATATTCCAGTTGCCGCTTGGGTTCCACCGTTTCGTTATTCCGGCGAAAACTCCGCCAAATCATCGAAGTTTGCAGCCTCTTACCCGTCTAGCCTTGGCCGGCCGAAAAAGACGAAAGCGAAGGTGAAAAGCAGGTGGGCGACCAAGAATATCTTCGCCGCTTCACGCGCCTCGCCGCTCGAAACGCTGAAAACATCATTGATGGCGACCGCGCCGAAGCCGACGACGTTCGAAATGACGATGGCATTGCGCGCCGGCGACGGTTCTTCGTTGCGAGACAACCAGTTCAACACGGCAATGCCCAGGAGCGGCCCTCCGAGCAGCCGCAGAAAGGCGATCAGCTCAGGCGAAGCGCTCGGCGGCACGGCTCCGATTCCGAATTGCAGCGGCGCGAATATGAGCGCCAACCCCACCGCGGCGAGGTAGATCGATGAGACAATCAATGTGAGCTTGAGAGCCATTGCAGTTTCCACGCTGTGCGTTCATTGCATGTCCACGACGGCAACGCCTCTTCGCTACGATAGACATATGCCGATTCAAATCCAATAGCGCCCTTGGCAGGGCCGTCTTGCACGGGCGGCAAATGCGGGAGTCAAGCCGGGTCAGCCCGCTCAACCCTCCCCCCCT
>DATBMX010000067.1:0-2912 GCA_036554625.1 Aestuariivirgaceae bacterium | reverse complement strand
ACCGACAAGGCGACGATGGAGGTGGAAGCGGTCGATGAAGGAACGCTCGGCAAGATCTTCATCGCCGAAGGCACGGAGGACGTGGCGGTGAACACACCGATCGCCGCGATCCTGAGCGAAGGCGAGGATTCGTCAGCGATCAAGGCCGATTCCGCTCCCAGAACGCAGAACGAGATCCCTGCAGCGGCGGCTCAACAGGGGGAGAGCCGGCCAACGCCTCCAAAGGCGCCGTCGCCGGCCGCTCCCATGACCGCGTCTGCCCCTGTTCGGGCGGCCGGATCAAAGAACGGCCGGATCTTCGCTTCGCCCCTGGCGCGCAGGCTCGCAAAGCAGCGCAATGTCGATATCGCGTCGCTGAGGGGATCTGGCCCGCATGGCCGCATTGTCGCCCGCGATATCGGGACATCAGGACCCTCAGCGCCAAGAGCACAGCCGGGAGCGGGCCAGATAGCCCCGCCTACAGCCATCGCGCCGATGGCGGACGAGGCGATTCTGAAGCTTTACGAACCCGGCAGTTTCGAGATCGTGCCGCATGACGCAATGCGCAAGATCATCGCAAGCCGGCTCATGCAGGCCAAGCAGACGATCCCCCACTTCTACCTCACCATCGCTTGCGCCCTGGACGATCTCCTCGCAGCGCGCGAGAAGCTCAACGCGCATGCACCCTTGGACAAGGACAAGACACCGGAATGGAAGCTGTCCGTCAACGACTTCATCATCAAGTCCATGGCGCTTGCGCTGCAGCGCGTGCCGATGGCGAATGTCACCTGGACCGAGGCCGGCATGCTCAAGCACCGGCATTCCGATGTGGGCGTGGCCGTCGCCATCGAGGGTGGGTTGTTTACGCCCGTGATCCGCAAGGCGGAAACAAAGAGCCTGACGCAAATTTCGGCGGAGATGAAGGATCTGGCGGCCCGGGCGCGTAAGCGGAGGCTTGCCCCGCATGAGTATCAGGGCGGCAGCACGGCCATTTCAAATCTCGGGATGTATGGCGTACGCGAGTTCTCGGCCGTGATCAATCCGCCGCATGCAACGATCCTGGCGGTCGGCGCAGGCGAAAAGCGGCCCATGGTCGAGGGCGACGCCATTGTGATCAGGACAATGATGACGGTGACCCTGTCATGCGATCATCGCGCCGTGGACGGCGCGCTTGGGGCTGAGCTTCTGCGGGCGTTCAAGACCTACATCGAAGACCCGGCCCTCATGCTGGTTTGAGCCTATGACAGAGACGTCATTCGATATCGTGATCATCGGTGGGGGGCCTGGCGGCTATGTGGCGGCAATCCGAGCGGCACAGCTCGGTTTCAAGACGGCCGTTGTGGAGGAGAAATATTTGGGCGGCATCTGCCTCAATTGGGGCTGCATTCCGACCAAGGCGCTCTTGAGAAGCTCCGAGATCTATCACTACATGACCAACGCGAAAGCCTATGGGCTCAGCGCTGAGAAGGTTGGCTTCGACGCCAAAGCGGTGGTGAAGCGCTCGCGCGACGTGTCAAAGCGATTGAATCAGGGCGTCGGCTTCCTGCTCAAGAAGAACAAGGTGACGGTCGTCGATGGTCGGGCGCGCATCACCTCGCCCGGCAAGGTGAGTGTCACCAAAGAGGGCAAGGCCGTCGGCGAGCTTTCCGCCAGGCATATCATCCTTGCGACCGGCGCAAGGCCACGGGTGCTTCCCGGCCTGGAACCAGACGGCAAGCAGGTGTGGACCTATTTCGAGGCGATGGTGCCTGAAGCCATCCCCAAATCTCTGCTTGTCGTGGGCTCAGGCGCGATCGGCATCGAGTTCGCCTCATTTTACCGCACAATGGGTGCAGAGGTGACGGTGGTCGAGATTCTCGATCAAATCCTTCCAGTCGAAGACAAGGAGATTGCCGATCTAGCACGAAAGCAGTTGGCGAAATCCGGCATGAAGATCATCACCAGCGCCAAGGTCACCGCATTGCGCAAGTCGGGAGAAAGGGTGACGGCAACCGTCGAGGCGTCGTCAGGAATCCAGCAGATCGAGGTGGAGAAGGTAATTTCCGCCGTGGGCGTCGTCGGCAATGTGGAAGATCTTGGCCTCGAGGCTCTAGGCCTGAAGATGGAAAGAGGCGTCATCGTCGTGGACGGCCACGGCCGCACCAATGTTCCGGGCCTTTACGCGATAGGTGACGTCGCCGGGCCCCCCATGCTGGCACACAAGGCGGAACATGAGGGCGTGATCTGTGTCGAAAATATCAAGGGCCTCGATGTCCATCCGCTCGACAAGAACAAGATTCCCGGGTGCACCTATTGTCACCCGCAAGTGGCTTCCGTTGGACTCACGGAAAGCAGGGCCAAGGACATGGGGCGGGACATAAAAGTGGGGCGGTTTCCGTTTGTGGGCAACGGCAAGGCGATTGCGCTCGGTGAGGATCAAGGTCTTGTCAAGACCATCTTTGATTCGAAAACGGGCGAAATTCTCGGGGCGCATCTCGTCGGTGCAGAAGTGACGGAGCTGATTCAAGGCTTTGTTATCGCCATGAACCTCGAGACGACGGAGGAGGAGCTGATTCATTCCATCTTCCCGCACCCGACCTTATCAGAAATGATGCATGAGAGCGTGCTTGATGCTTACCAGCGAGTCATCCATATCTAGCACCATGGACGTCAAGAACATCATCATCGCGCTGCTGATCGGCCTCGTGGCGGGGTGGCTTGCGAGCCTGGTCGTCGGCGGAGAAGGGGGAATCCTGCGCTACATACTGACAGGAGTGATCGGCTCTTTCGTCGGCTCCTTTCTGCTCAACCGCTTCGGATTGTCGCTCAGCATCAGGAACGAAGTCGTGCGCGACATCATTACCGCAACGATCGGTGCAATCATCATCGTGCTCTTGGCCAAGCTCATCGCATGATCATGCAAAGGAGGCATACCATGGAACCCAATACGCTCA
>DATBMX010000019.1:0-7423 GCA_036554625.1 Aestuariivirgaceae bacterium | reverse complement strand
GGTCCCGTGAGCAGACACCAGCGAAGCTCCCTGGGCAACAGCGCTGCAGCCGCGGCTGCGCAGCGCACGAGCTCGGCGCCGGCTGCTCCGCCTCCTGCCGATGCAACGACATCGAAGCGCTCTGACGGAGGTTCAGGCATTGGCCCGGTGACGAGTCCTGTATAGACGATCTTGCCTGCAAAATTGGAAGCCAGGGGAAAGCTCTCTTCGAAGCGCACGAACGCCGGATCACCATGCACGAGCACGAGATCGAAACAGCGTTGGACAATCGTGGCGGACTCTTCCAGGCGCTCAGGCCTGCGCCCCTCCTGCAAGATATCGCGCACCGAACAGACGATGAGCGGACGCGGCCTGCGCTCATGCACCCGCTCGATGAGAGGGATGAGCTCGAACCGCATTGGCCGGCGTCCGAAGGGGAAGGCTTCGATGAGCAGGATATCCGCCCGACTCCGTTCAAAACCGGAAAGGAGCAGACCTTGCCTCTTTAGCTTCAGCGCTTCATCGATGGGCCTGCCTTGTGCATCTTCAAGAGCCGCAAAGCCGGGAGCGGCTTTGATCGCCGGCAGTGACAGAAGCTCGACGCCAGAACCAGGAAAACCCTCCACTGGCTCGCCGCCGCAGGCCATGACAACATCGAAGCCGCCCCTCGCAAGCGCTTGCGCAATCCGACTGGCGCGCACGAGATGGCCAATTCCCAAGAGATGCTGCACGTAAAAGAAAACGGTGGGCTTTGTCATCGCGCCTGGCGCCACTCGCAATCAAACAGCTCGACGAGCTGGCGCACACTTTTCATATGATCGAAATTTTCGCGCACGATCTTCTCCGCCGCCTCTCCGAGGCGAAGCCGAAGAGGCGCGTCGGCGATGAGCCGGGCCAACGCCTTTGCAAATGCCGATGCATCTTCCGCCTTCACGATGAGGCCGTTAAGGCCGTCGCGCAGCAGCTCCACGATTCCCGGCAGATCGGTGGAAACGCAGGGGAGCCTTTGGCTCCCGGCCTCCACAAGCACATTGGGCAGTCCATCGCGATCTCCGTCATGCCCAATTCGGCAAGCCAGTGCGAATAAGTCGGCTTGCCTATAGCGCTCAAGAACATGGTCCTGCGCCCGCGCGCCGTCCCAAAGGACCCGATCGCTGATTCCAAGCGCTCGCGCCAGGTCCTGCAAAGAGGACAGGCCGTCGCCCCCGCCGATATGAATGAGGCGCCAAGCCAATTCGCGAGGCAGCTCCGCCAAGGCGCGCAACAGCACATCATGGCCCTTCTTCTCGACGGCGCGCCCAACGCTTAGAATGACGACGGGGTCTTCCGCGCGCGAGCCGTCACGCCGCGAACGCTCATTGGGCCATCTTCCAAAGCGCTGAAGATCAATGCCGTGGTAGCTGAGCACGACCCGGCTTCTCTCTCCGCCGAGCTGTCGGAGACGCTCGAAGCCCGATCTCGTGCATGTAACGACCCAGCGAGCACTGTGCAGCTTGCGCTCCAGTTCTGACGGGCTTGTCGTCCATATGTCCTTGGCATGCGCCGAACAGGTCCATGGCACGCCGGCCATCAGACCGGCGTAGAGCGCCACCGAGGCGGGCGTGTGGATGAAGTGAACGTGCAGCCACTTCGCACCTTCCGGCCACTCAGCCGCAAGCACCGCTGCCTGACCGAACCGCCTGATTCTGTGGACCGTCGGCTCCCTTGTGCAGTCGAGCGCAAACCGTAGAAACGCGCGCCAAAAACCTCGCTGGGTCAGGAGTCTCGCCACTGCACCGAGCACTCTCAGAGGTTCCTCGTGAAGATATTCAGGCAAATAGAGAACCGGCGCCCTGATCTCCTGATGCGCTGCATGTCGCCTGCTGTCGGTGGGTTTGCGCATCGACACGATCACGAGATCGAGCCCCTCCCTCTCGAGGCCCAGAATCTCCTGGGCTATGAAGGTCTCCGAGAGGCGCGGATAGCCCTTCAGCACCACGACCGTCTTCTTTCGTTGCGGAAAAATCTGTCAGGCCCCGGCTTCGTGCACGATCTTGAGATGCGCAGGCGACTTCTGGCTCAGCCATTTGCCCACATGAGCGGAGATGTTGGCGAGGCCTTCGAGATGCAAATCGCGCGAGGCGGCGGAAGGCGGCCTGCGATCGGGGAGAGCCTTGAGTGCGGCAGCGAAGGTCTTAGCGTCCTCAGCCTGCTCTGGCGAAAGCATGTCGATGAGTCCCAGTGCCGCCGCGCGGCTGGCGCGAATGAGCTGTTCTTCGCGGGGCCTTACACGGGGAACAACGATCGCAGGCTTGTCGAAAGATAGTATCTCGCAGAATGTATTGTAACCGCCCATCGCAACCACTGCCTTGGCGCCGGCGATCAGATTTTCCATGTGGCTGTCGAATTCAATCATCTGGACCCAGGGTATTCTCTTGCCCTTCTTGAACAGTTTCCGCCGCTTTCGCGCAGGCATGTAGGGACCCAAGACGATCAGCGACCTGTGCTGCAGGGAAAGATCGGAAAGATAACCGTCCAAGACGTCATGCACGAGCGCAGCCCCATCTCCGCCGCCGCCGGGAGTCACGAGGATGTAATCATCCTCCGGGCGTGAAGCGGCGAATTCCTCTGTTGAAGCTTGCCGCGGCAAAAAGCCGACGAAGGACATGCGTGACCGCACGCCGGTCGGCACCTCCAGCCCCTGCAGCGGATCGTAAAAATCACGTGGACCATAGACCCAAATGCGATCATAGAACTGATCGATCTTGCGCATGACGTCCCGCTGCTTCCATTCGGCATCGAGCAGATGCGGCGCATCCATGACATCGCGCAGACCCAAAACGAGGGTCGTCGAACGCTTCTTGAGCACGGACAGCGTTTCCTCGAGCTCGCCTCTGAGGCCAAGGGGCTCCTTGTCCACGATGAGCAGATCGGGCTGGAAGGTTTCCGCCGTATAGCGGATGATCGACTGCCGCATCATCATCGTTTCGTGCAAATCGGCGTGGCGGTCGAGCGACGTGTACTCGCCGTTCCGCCGCTTGATGACGCTTGGAATTTTCACGAAGTCAACGCGCGCCCGGTAGTCAAAAGCCCCTGCGATAGGCGAGCCCGATATGATGAGCACATTGAGACCGCGAAAGTCTTCAACCAGAGCATGGGCGATCGCCCGGCACCTGCGCAGATGCCCTAGCCCGAATGTGTCATGGCTGTACATGAGGATACGCGCATGTTCCAGGCGCTGCATCACATCTGTCCTCTGAGGAAGATCCTACACCAAAGCGCGCGGGGCAAAGCCGGACATTGACACCCCGGCAACAACCTGTAAACCGCGTTCACCGAGGGCCGACAGCCACCGGCTGGTCTCCAATAACAAAGAATTGTATTGCGATCTGCCTGAAACGTAGGCGGGTAGGCCCCCTTAAGACCAGCAGGAACGGACCGCCTGCGCGTCCAGCTTGTGGTCCCGAACTGGATCGTTAGGATGAACGGGTCGGAGACAATTAGCGTGCTAGAGGCTGAGGACGAGCGCCGCCTAACGACCATCATGGCGGTTGACGTGGTGGGTTACAGCCGCCTCATGAGCGACGATGAAGCCGGCACGCTGGCGGCCCTGCAAGACGTGCGGCGCACGGTCGTCGAGCCATTCGTTGCCCAGTATGGCGGCCGCACTTTCAAGCTTATGGGCGACGGCGCGCTCATGGAATTCGGAAGCGTCGTCAAAGCGGTCCAATGCGCCGTGGAAATCCAAAAAACGGTGGCGGCGCGGCCCTCTGATTGGCCCGATGGGCGCAAGATCGAGTTGCGCATCGGCATAAACCTCGGTGACGTGATCGCGCTGGGTAGCGACCTTTATGGTTCGGGCGTTAACCTTGCCGCACGCTTGCAGGGTTTGGCGTCCGCCGGAGGCGTATGCATATCCTCGGCAGTTCACGAACATGTAGGCGGAAATCTGACCTGGGGCTGGCGCGACATGGGCGAGCAGACGGTCAAGAATATTGCACGACCTGTACGCGTGTACGGGCTTGCTGTGGGACAGGCAAAGGCGACCGCCGCTGAGACATCGGCGCGCGCCCGGCCCTCCGTGGCAGTGCTGCCGTTTGCCAATATGAGCGGCGATTCTGAGCAGGAGTTTTTCGCCGATGGCTTGACGGAGGAGATTCTAACCGAACTCTCCCGCTTTCGCGGTCTGCTCGTGATCTCGCGGAACTCGACCTTCAAATACAAGGGCAAGCCGATCGACATTCGTGAAGTTTCACGCGACCTCGGTGCTGACTATGTCGTCGAAGGCAGCGTGCGCAAGATGGCTGATCGCGTTCGCGTGATCGTCCAATTGATCGACGGGCGCACCGACCAGCACATCTGGGCCGATCGGTACGACCGCAAGCTCACCGACATTTTCGAGATTCAAGACGAGATCACAACCGCCATCGTCGCCACCCTGCCCGGTCGCATCGAAGCTGCGGCAAAGGATATCGTCGCCCGCAAGAAGACCGACAATATGGTCGCCTATGAGTGCGTGCTGGCGGGGAAGATCCTGCATCACCGCTCGACGCGGGAGGCGAATGCGGAAGCCCTCGCAATGCTCAATCGCGCCCTCGAGCTTGATCCAAACTACGCCCACGCCCATGCTTGGAAGGCGTGCACCGTGGGCCAGGCTTGGGTGCACGGCTGGTGTGCCGACGCCGACGCGGCCTGGGCAACGGTGAACAGGGGGCTGGAAACGGCCATGTCGCTCGACGACCATGACAGCGATGTTCACCGGGTCTACGCCGCAGTCTGTCTTGCACGCGGTGATCATGACCAAGCCATGCATCACCAGGAGCGCGCGCTTGCGCTCAATCCAAACGACGATCTGATCGTCGTGCAGCAAGGTGAGATGCTGACCTGGATGGGCAAACCGGAGGAAGGCATTTCCTGGATTCTCAAGGCCATGCGCCTTAATCCCTATCATCCGGAGCGCTTCTGGAATCACCTGGGACGCGCCTATTTCGTGGCTCAGCGCTATCAAGACGCCATTGGCGCTTTTCGCCGGATAACCGCTCCCGATCAGTACCACTTCGCTTTCATGGCTGCGATCGAAGCGAAGCTCGGCAATCTCGCAGCCGCTGGTCAATATGTGAAGGAAGTTCTTTCTCGCGAACCTTCTTTGTCGACCACAGACTATATCGCCACGCTGCATTACAAGCGCCTTGAGGACCGGGAGCATCATTTCGACGCCCTGCTTGCTGCCGGACTGCCGAAATGAGCGATCGGCAGCGCGCTGACAGCGAGAAGGTTTCTCTTGCCGAAGATCTGAATGCCCCTCACCCGCGAACGTTCGACTTGCCCGGTTGCAGCGTCATCATCTCTCATCACAACTATTCCCACGTCGTCGCGAATGCTCTGCGATCCGTCGCGGATCAGGACCATTCGCGCTTTCAATGCATCGTCGTCGATGATTTCTCCGCTCGCGCTCACCGGACGGAACTCGAGCGGATCATGGAAGCGCTCGACGACAGGCGCTTCTGCCTCGTAAAGACCTCGCGCAATGTCGGGCAAACTGAGGCGGTTTATGAGGCACTTGCGCAATGCACGTGCGAGTTCGTCGCCATGCTGGATCCCGACGACATTTACGCGCCATCCTTCCTGAGCAGCATGCTCAAGGCACATCTCAATCGCGTACAGATCGCAGCGCTCGCCACGTGCGACATGGGCCTTTACCGCGTCGGCGGAAGTCAATTGAGCAACGTCTTTTCCCGCTTCGCGCGCGATTCCGAGAAAGCGGCCGAAACCGATCGACATGCAGCCAATCTTGAATCGCATGGCTACAGCCAGTACTACCCACCTTGGACGCCGGGCTGGCTGTGGTGCGCCACCTCAAGTCTCATGTTCCGCCGCGATGCTCTGGAGCTCATACGGCCGAGAAAGAGCTTGGGCTACAATCAGGTGGATGCATATTGCGCCCAGGGCGCGCATATGTTTGGAGGCACCCTCTTCGTCAACAGCGTGCTTGCCTATCGCGGCCTGCATGCTTCAAATCTGATGCATACGCCGCGGTATTTTTCCGCCTACCAGCAACGCCATGACAGGGGCGTTGCGAACATTGCCCATCGCGCAAAGCTCGACGCGCTCGATGCGTTCTTCGTCAACGACGGTCACCGGTTGTTCCAGCCTGAACGGCTGTTGAAAATCGTGCAGACGCATTTCGACACCGAGACTCTGGCCGGCATGATCGACATTTGGGCCGAAAAGGCCAAACAGACAAGGAGTTAGGCAGGAGGGGTCGGCTTGATTAACGAAGAATGAATGCGCAATTCAGACTGCATTCTAACTGCATGGGCTAGGTTGCTCCCAAGTTTTCGTGAGGAGCATTCGCCATGACCACCGCCATCAAGCTCCTGAAGTTCAAATTCAGGCGCAACAGACGCCACCCACATCTCGACGATCACTTGCTGCGCGACCTGGGCGTTTCCCGCGTCGTATTAGAATTCGCCCCCTTTTGATGAGCGCGAGCAGCAAGATGGGGCGACGCCGCTGCCGCCCCGCCTGGCTCGCGCTAGTCAGCCAAACGGCGGGAGATTGCGCCGTTCCTCGAATTGACGGACAAGATGTAGCGATTGTCGCGCCGGATTCCCGAGAAGCGATAGACCCTGCCCGCGCAGTCGATGGTGCGGATGCGCCGATAGCCCCGGTCGGACAAAAGTTCTCTGGCTTCCGAGCAGCGCAAGCGCCCGCGCCGGCGGTAATCGTCATCATCGTCATAATCACGGTAGATACCAGGACCACCGAGGTCGATATCGACATCGACCTGGGCGAGCGATGGGGTCGTGCCCAAGACGAACAACGGTAGGGCAAGGGCTGCAGTCAGAATTGCATTTCGCATACACGTCCTCCTCTGGCTTCATCGAGCAAGCGAGACCCGCATCCGCCCTCCGCGGGTAGCAGTAACTCATGATACCATGGAAGATCGACGGGCTTTAAGCAATTCTTGGTGCCTGAAGTTACGAGCGCTGCCCAGAGAGCTGCATTCAAGCATTGTTAACGCCCCACTCTCATTTTAGAGCAAGGTCATTCGGGTGATTCGTATTTAGTTGACGAGCTATTTCGATCCCACAATCCCTTCTTGGGTGAAGGCTTGCCGATTTGATATTGGCCAAGCGGCACGACGGACAGGATGGTGTAGTTGGGAACTACAGTCCGCCGAACGTGTGCTGCTAGGAACCCTCCGACGTGCGACTTGCTCGAATTTATATCAGCGGAACCGGACGCGCCGGGACGACCTTTCTGATCCAGCTTCTTACAAAACTGGGATTGGACACAGGCTTTTCAGAACCTGCCCCGGGCGCTTACTTCGAGCTTGCTCGCGCCGGTTACGAGTGGGACCTCTTTGATTTAAACGCCCCCCGGATCGTAAAGAGCCCATTGCTTTGCGATGGCGTTGACGACCTCGTTGCGCGAGGCTTCTTAATTGCGCATGTCATCATCC
>DATBMX010000018.1:0-15942 GCA_036554625.1 Aestuariivirgaceae bacterium | reverse complement strand
CTCACCACCGTCGCCGTCTATTTCATCGCCGGCGAAGTCTTGAGTCCAGTGATGGTGACAGGGGTGGCGCTGGTGTTGTCGGGCATCTATGTGCTCGGGGTGCACGGCGGACATAGGGCAGCCGGAATGAACAGGGGCGCGGTGACGTTTGCGCTCGCAACCTCGATGTTCATCGCGGCTTATACGGTAGTCGACGGGCTCGGGGTGAGACTGTCGCAATCGGCCGCGGGATATACGGCGGCGACCTTCGTCGGCGACAGCATCTTGTTCACCGCGATCGTACTCGCCAGGCGAGGGCGGAGCCTGATCACCGGCCTGGAAAGAGAGTGGCGCAAGGGCGTCATCGCCGGTGGGCTTTCCTTCGGCTCTTATTGGGTGGCGTTGTGGGCCATGACACAGGCGCCGATCGGCGCCGTCGCGGCGCTGCGCGAGACCAGCATTCTCTTCGCGCTGCTGCTCGGCTCCGTGTGGCTGCGCGAAGTGCTGACGCCGCCGCGCATCATTGCTGCATGCCTCATTCTCGCCGGAGCGGCGGCGTTGCGCTATGGCTGATCTGCCGCGTCAGGTCGTGGCGAGAGGCCGCTTGCGCCGGGGCGGCGGGTAAGACCGGTCCAGCGCTTTCAAGTCGTCCTCATCAAGCTTCAGATCGGCGCCCCTGGCATTGTCGCGCATGCGCTCAGGGTGCGACGTCTTCGGGATGGCGATCACGCCCGGCCTGCGAAGAAGCCATGCAAGAGCAACCGCAGCCGGTGTGACTCGATGCTTGCGCGCGATCGGCAAGAGCGCCTTGTCATCGACGAGACCTCCCTGGCCGAGGGGACAATAGGCCATGATCGCCACTCTCGCTTTCACGCAGTCGGGAAGAAGCTGCCACTCGATGCCTCTCTCGGAGAGGCTGTAGAGGACCTGGTTGGCAGCGCAATTGCTGCCGGGGGCGAGAGCCTGCAGCTCCTCCATATCGTGGACATCGAAATTGCTCACGCCCCAGTGCCGGATCTTGCCCTGGTTCCGTAGCCGCTCGAATGCCTCGACGGTTTCGGCGAGAGGATGCGCACCGCGCCAATGCAGCAGATAGAGATCGATGCGGTCGGTATTCAGACGCTTGAGACTTAGTTCACAGGCGCCGGGCATGAGGCGGGCGGAGGCATTGTGAGGGTAAACCTTGCTGACGATGTAGATTTCATCTCGCCGACCTGCCACGGCTTCGCCAACGACCGTTTCGGCGCCGCCTTCGCCGTACATTTCCGCCGTATCGACAAGCCTAAGCCCCAAGTCGAAGGCGAGCTTCAAGACCGCCACTTCGTCGCGGCGAAGAGCCGCTTTCTCTCCCATGCGCCATGTTCCCGCTCCGAGTGCCGGTACCTCTTCGCCCGAGTTGAACTGAACATGGCGCATGGCTGACCTCCGTTGACGGTCTTAAAGAAACAACGGCATTGTCGATCGAGTCAATCGCGAAGGAATTGCCGAAGTGGGCGGCGAGACGAAGCATCAGATGCGCGGTATTCTCCTGATGATCGCCGCCTTCGCCATGTTTTCGCTTCTCGATGCGAGCGCAAAGTTTCTGTTGCCTGAACTCAATGCCGTGACGGTCGTGTTCCTGCGGTATCTCATCGGTCTCGTCTTGGCATTGGCCTGGCTTCTGGCAGCGGAGATCGCGCGCTGTTTCGCAGCGTGCATCCCAAGACGCAGTTCCTGCGAGGCTTTCTGCTTCTGTCGTCGACGGCATTCAATTTCTCGGCGCTGCAATATCTGCAGCTTGCTCAGACCGCGGCGATCATGTTCTCCAATCCCTTATGGGTATGCGCTCTCTCCCATGTGAGCTGAAGGAGCGCGTGGGCGAGGCGCTGGGCTGCCGTGATCACCGGCTTTTGCGGCGTTCTCGTCATCATGCGACCGGGGGGCATGAGCTTCCATCCGGCAATGATCCTTTCGCTGCTTGCCGCCCTCAGCGGCGCTCTCTACCAGCTCACAACACGGCGCGTTGGCGCAGATGATCGATCGGAGACGTCGCTGCTCCACGCCACGTTTTGGGGCACCGTCTGCGCCCTTCCCGCGGCGGCGGTAGATCTGCAAATGCCTTCAGCCGCACAATGGCCGCTTCTTGCTTTTGCAGGGTTTTGCGGCAGTTTCGGACATTACCTGCTCATTGCGGCGCACAGGCTCGCCCCCGCCTCGCTCTTGGCGCCTTACTCCTACACGCAAATTCTGTGGATGACGATGCACGGCTTGCTGCTGTTCGGCGATGTGCCCGATCGGTGGACGCTCACCGGCGCTGCCATCGTCGTCGTGAGCGGCCTCTATGTGTTCCACCGCGAGCAGGTGGTGAAGGCAGCGCGATGACGCAGCGGACAGAGGATCGCCTCAGCCCGACGGCTGCATGTTCGAATCGTCTTCGCCAATGGGCGGCAGCATTCCGGTGCCCGGCGTCGCGTCAGGATCGTTGAGCTTGGGATCGCGTTCGACGCCTTGCACCTGATCGGCCGCCCTGTCCTTCTTCTGCTTCCTCCGCGGCTTTTTGTTCGTGTCGGCTACGGTCATGGTTACACCTCTCAAGGAAAACGAGGCAGGTCCGCCGATGTTCCCCCTAAGACTCAGCCGGAAAACACGTAATGCGTGCGCGAGGAGGTGAAGAACTCCACCGCCTGGCGCCCCTGCTCACGCGGGCCGAGGCTCGAAGCCTTGGCGCCGCCGAAGGGCACGTGATAGTCCACGCCGGCGGTGGGCAGATTGACCATGACCATGCCGGCCTGGCTGTTCTTGCGAAAATGGCTCGCATGCTTGAGGGATGAGGTGAAGATCCCGGAGGAAAGGCCGAAGCTCGTGTCATTGGCGAGCGAAAGCGCATGGTCATAATCATCAGCCTGGATGACGGAGGCGATGGGGCCGAAGATCTCCTCCCGGTTGACCTGCATGCGATTGTCGGTGTTCACGAACAAGGCAGGCTGCAGATAGAAGCCGTTGGTGGCGCGATTCAAACGTTCGCCGCCCCAGGCAAGCTCGGCACCCTCTTTGCGACCGATCTCGAGGTATTTCATATCCTGCTGAAGCTGGCGCTCATCGACCACGGGACCGACATTGGTGCCGGGTTCGAGCGCATTGTCCACCTTGAGCGCCTTCATGGCGGCGATCATTCGGTCGACGAATTGATCGTGGATCTTCCTGGTGGCGACCAGGCGAGAGGAGGCGGTGCAGCGCTGGCCCGTCTGATAGAAGGCGCCGTTGACAGCAGCAGCGACGGCGAGGGAGAGATCGGCGTCATCGAGGACGATCAAAGGGTTTTTGCCGCCCATCTCGAGCTGGAACTTGGCGCCTCTTTCGAGGCAAGCTTGCGCGACCCGCGCGCCAACCGTGGTCGAGCCGGTGAAGCTGACGGCAGCAACGTCGTTGTTCGTGATCAGCGCCTCGCCCACGACGGAGCCCTTGCCCATCACCAGATTGAGCACGCCCTTGGGCAGCCCGGCGCGGGCGGCAATCTCGACGATGATCCAGGCGGTGGCGGGAACGAGCTCCGCAGGCTTGATCACCACCGTGTTGCCGAAGGCCAGGGCGGGGGCCATTTTCCAGGCCGGGATGGCGGCGGGGAAATTCCAGGGCGTGATGAGGCCTATGACGCCCAGGGGCTCCCTGGTGACGGTCACCTCCACTCCGGCGCGAACGGACGCAATGGACGTGCCCTCGATGCGCAAGGCTTCGCCGGCGAAGAATTTGAAGATCTGCCCTGCCCTTGCCGCCTCGGCAATTCCATCGGACAGGGGCTTTCCTTCCTCGCGCGAGAGCAGGCGGCCGATTTCCTCCTTGCGGGCCAAAATTTCGCTGCCGATAACATCGAGGAAATCGGCGCGCGTCTGCGGGGTTGCGGCCGCCCACTGCGGGAAGGCGGCCTTGGCGGCGGCCACCGCGCCCCCCGTTGCAGCTTCGTCGGCCGAGGCATAATGTCCGACGATATCGCTCAGATCGGACGGGTTTATGTTGGTGATCGTTCCCCTGCCTTCGACCCATTCCCCGGCAATGTAGTTCAAGTGCTGCGACATGAGGTGCTCCCAGATAGCAGGCGGGACGTTAGCATGAGAGATGCGGCATTGGCACGCTGCGCACCCTCGCTGCCCGGCAGGAGCCATCGATGAGAATTGGTTTCATCGGCGTGGGTCTCATGGGCGAAGGCATGGTGATCAATCTGATGCGCGCCGGCCATCAGCTGAAGGTGCTGGCGCATCGAAACCGCGCCCGCATCGAGGCGGTCGCGGCAATGGGCGCAGCCGAGGCTTCCGATCCTGTCGATGTCGCGCGCGGAGCAGAGCTCATCATGCTGTGCGTGGACAAGGCGGAGACCGTCTCGCGGATGGTGCAAACGCTCGCGCCTCATCTCGCGGCAGGGCAAATCATCATCGACACCACCACATCAACGCCCGAAACGAGCCGCCGGCTGGCGGCCGAACTTGCGCGGCGCGGCGTCGCCTTTGCCGACGCACCGATGACAGGAGGTCCCGAACAGGTGAGAAGGGGAGAAGCCGGCGCGCTCGTCGGCGCTGCGCCCGACGTGTTCGAGATCATCCGTCCCGTCATCGCGAGCTATTGCAGCAGAGTCGAACATTTCGGTCCCGAGGGTGCCGGGCATACAGCCAAGCTCATCAGCAATTATCTCGCCTGCGGGATGATCGCGCTCATCGCCGACAGCTACGGTTTGGCGAGCCAGGCGAAAATCGACTGGCGAAAACTTTACGATGTTCAGCTGCAGGGCTCGACAAATTCCGGAGCCTTGCGGAAAATGGTCGGCCCCGCGCTTCAGGGGGATTACGACGGTTATCTTTTTTCCATCGCCAATGCAGCCAAGGACATGGGCTATTATTGCGAGCTTGCGCAGAGTTTCCATCGGCTGACGCCGCTGGCGCAAGCGGCGCGCGACATGCTGCAAGTGAAGGCCGAACAAGGCCTGGCGGGCGAAAACGTGAGCCGGATGCTCGAGGAGCAGCAATCGTGACTCTGCGGCCCAATCCGGCGATTGCCGGCATCGAAGAGGAAGGCGCTTTCGCCATTCTCGACCGGGCGCTCAAGCTCAAGGGCGAAGGCAAGCCGATCATCAATCTCGGCATCGGACAACCGGACTTCGATCCGCCGCCGCATGTGCTCGAGGCGGGCCAGAAGGCGGCGCGCGAGGGTCCGCATGGCTATACGTCGCCCGTCGGCACTCCTGAGCTCAGAGACGCTGTCGCCCATCGTGTCAACAAACGCTACCGGGCCGGCATCGACATGGATCAGGTGGTCATCGTGCCGGGCGGCAAGGTGACCATTTTTTTCGCTTGCATGATGTTCGGCGGGCCTGAGGCGGAAATTCTTTATCCCGATCCCGGCTTCCCTCCCTACCGCGAGGCGGTGCGCGCCGCTGGCGCCCGCGCCATTCCCTATCCCATCCGCGAGGCGCAGGATTTCGGTTTTGATGGTGACGAGGTGCTGTCGCTCATAAACGAGCGAACGCGCCTCATCATCGTCAACAGCCCGGCCAATCCGACAGGCGGCGTGGTGGCGCGCCAGCAGCTCGAACGACTGGCGAAAGGACTGCTAGACCGGCCACAGGTGGCAATTCTGTCGGATGAAATCTACAGCGATCTCGTGTTCGACGGCGCGCCCTTCGCAAGCTTCCTTGAATACCCCGAATTGAAGGAGCGCGTGATCCTGCTCGACGGCTGGTCCAAGACCTATGCGATGACAGGATGGCGGTTGGGCTACGGCATCTGGCCAAGGGAGCTTGTGGATTATGTGCGCAAGCTCATCACGGTCGATCACTCCTGCGTGAACGTGGCGGCGCAGATGGCTGGGCTTGCGGCCGTGACAGGGCCCCAAGACGCGGTCGAGGCGATGCGGCAAAGCTTCTCAGAGAGGCGCGAGGTGGTGGTGCGCGGGCTCAACCGGCTGCCCCATGTGACCTGCCGGATGCCAGGGGGAGCGTTCTACGCTTTTCCCAATGTGAGCGCGACGGGGTGGAGTTCCCGAGAACTCGCGCAGAGGCTTCTCGAGGAGGCCTATGTGGCCCTTGTCCCGGGGGAAAGCTTCGGAGCGCAGGGGGCGGGCTATATCAGGCTTTCCTATGCTGCCTCGCTTGCCGATATCGAGGAGGCGCTTGCCAGGATGGCGCTGTTCCTCGTGACGGCGCGGCCCAAGAGCTGACCTGCATGGCCAGCGGCGCAGGCCAATGAGGTCCATGAAGATGACAACAACCAAATCGATATTGCGTCTACGAAAATCGCGTTCAAGGCTTATATTGGCGCCATGGCGTTCAGCGGAATAGGCCTCCATGCGTAACAGAATCATCACGGTCGTCGCGCTCGTGCTTCTTGCGGGCCTTTCGTTCTATGCCCTCAACAGCGGCATGGTCTCGATTCCGCTGTGGGGCCGGTCGGAAGCGCCCGCCGCGGTCCAAGGCCCCGAGGCCGCCGGCCAGGGCGAAAGGCGCGGGCCACGCGGCCCCGCGCCGGTCGAGATCGCCGAGGCGCAGGAGGCGGTGACGACGAGCGAGATCGCGGCGGTCGGTTCTCTCATGTCGGATGAATCAGTGGAGGTGACGTCAGAGGCTGCGGGCCGAGTCGAGGAAATCCTGTTCGAGGAAGGCAAGCGTGTGAAAACCGGCGACGTGCTCGTGCGGCTCGACCCGGCGCTCGTGAAGGCGGAACTGAAGGATGCCGAAGCGCGGCTCGAGTTGGCGCAAGCGGCCTATGAGCGCAATCAGGCGCTGCAGAAAACCGGCGCCGTTGCCAAGCAGGCCTATGAGGAAGCGCGCACCAATCTGGAGGTGGCGCGGGCGGCCGTCGAGCTTGCACGCACGCGGGCCCAGATGATGGAAGTGAAGGCGCCTTTCGATGGAATCCTCGGCTTCCGCACGGTTTCGGTCGGCGCCTATGTCACGGCCGGATCCAAGCTCGTCAATCTGGAAAAGATCGACCAGCTCAAGGTCGAGTTCAGCGTTCCGGAAGTGTTTCTGTCGCAGTTAAGCCCGGAACAAAACGTCGAGGTGACGGTCGATGCCTGGCCCGGCGAGATCTATGAGGGCACGATCTATGCCCTCAATCCGCATGTAGATGTGAACGGCCGGGCGCTGCAGGCGCGCGCCACTCTCGTCAACACCGACCTGAAGCTGCGGCCCGGCCTGCTGGCGCGGGTGATCGTCAAGGGAAAACAAGAGAAACGCGTGGTGACGGTGCCCGAGAGCGCGCTTGTGTCGCGCGGGGGCGAAACACTGATCTATCGGCTCGAAAACGGCAAGGCAGTCGAGACGCAAGTGAGCATCGGGCGACGTCGCAACGGCCAGGTGGAGATCCTGGAAGGGCTTTCGGCCAAGACGCAAGTGGTGACGGCAGGCCATGGCCGATTGCGGAATGGAAGCGAGGTGGAGATCGTAACGCCAGCCGCAAGCGTCGGAGGCTAAGTCATCGTCCATGCAGCTCCCTGAGATCAGCATCAAACGGCCGGTCTTTGCGACCGTCCTGAGCCTCGTGCTTCTGCTTGTCGGCGTCGTGTCGTACCAGCGGCTGACGGTGCGCGAATATCCCAATATCGACGAGCCTGTGGTGTCGGTGTCGACAACCTATCCCGGCGCCTCGGCGACCATCGTGGAAAGCCAGGTGACGCAGATCCTGGAAGGAACCGTGGCCGGGATCGAAGGCATAGACACGATCGAGTCCTCGAGCCGCGCCGAGTCGAGCCGCATCACCATCACCTTCAGCACGGGAATCGACATCGCGGAAGCGGCAAGCGACGTGCGCGACCGGGTTTCGCGTGTCAGGCGGCAATTGCCGGACGAAATCACGGAGCCGGTCATCGCCAAGGTGGAGGCGGATGCTCAGCCGATCATCTTTCTGGTCTTCCGCAGCGAGAGCATGGACCCCCTCGAGCTCACCGACTATGTCGACCGCTATGTCATCGACCGTTTCAAAAATCTGACCGGCGTGGCCGACGTGCAGATCTACGGCGAGCGGCGTTACGCCATGCGCGTATGGATCGACAGCGACCGGCTGGCGGGATTCGGCATCACCATCCAGGACGTTGAAAACGCCATCCGCAATCAGAACGCCGAATTCCCGGCAGGGCGCATCGAAAGCAGCGACCGCGAGTTCACCGTGCTGTCGCGGACCGGCCTGTCAACGCCCGAGGAGTTCGGCAATATCGTCGTAAAGTCGACGGAAGGCTACCAGGTCAAGCTCAGGGAAGTGGCGAGGATCACCGAGGGCGCCGAAAACGAGCGCCGGGATGCGCGCTACAATGGCGTGCCGTCGATCAGCGTCGGCATCATCAAGCAGGCGGTGGCCAATCCGCTCGATGTATCAAAAGCCCTTCGAGAGGTGTTGCCGCGCGTCAACCAATCCCTGCCGCAGGGGCTGAGCGTCGAGATCGGCAATGACACGTCTGTGTTCATCGAGCGGTCGATCAATGCCGTGTTCGTCACTATCGCCGAAGCCGTGGCACTGGTCGTGCTCGTGATCTTCCTGTTCCTGCGTTCATTCCGCGCCTCCGTCATTCCCATCGTCACCATTCCCGTCTCGCTCGTCGGCACGTTCGCGCTCATGTATGCGACGGGGCTGACGATCAACACGCTGACGCTGCTCGCCATGGTGCTCGCCATCGGGCTCGTGGTCGATGATGCCATCGTGATGCTGGAAAACATCTACAGGCATGTCGAGGAAGGCATGAAGCCGCTGCAGGCTGCGCTCCTCGGTTCGCGCGAGATCGGCTTCGCCATCGTCGCCATGTCGCTCACGCTCGCCGCCGTCTACGCGCCCGTCGCCTTCACGCCGGGGCGAACAGGGCGGCTGTTCATGGAATTTGCCCTTACCCTCGCCGGGGCGGTGCTCATCTCGGGCTTCGTCGCTTTGAGCCTGACGCCGATGATGTGCGCCAAGCTGTTGCGGCATGAAAGGAAACATGGCCGGCTGTTCACGCTCATCGAGAACGGCATCCGCGGGCTCGAGCGAGGCTACCGGCGGACGCTGCGGACGAGCCTCAAGGCGCGGCCACTCGTATTCTTGACCGCGCTCGCCGTGGCGGGCGTGGGCGCCTTCTACTTTACCCAGCTCAAGGCCGAACTGTCTCCCGTCGAGGACCGCGGCGTGTTCCAGATCAGGGGGACGGCGCCAGAAGGCTCGACGCTTGCCTATACGCGCCGCTATGGCGGGCAAGTCGAGGCGCTGCTCAGAAGCGTGCCGGAGCTTCGATCGACGCTGATCATCGCCGGCTGGCCGGAGGTCACCCGCTTCAACGGTTTTGCGCGACTCACCGACTGGGGCGAGCGCGAACGCTCGCAGCAGGAAATCGTCGCCTCTCTGCAGCCGAAGCTTGCGCGGATCGCCGGCATGCAGGTCTTCGCCACCAACCCCGCATCGCTCGGAGTCAGGGGCGGCAGCCAGCCCGTGCAGTTCGTGGTGCAGACGTCGGGGACTTATGAGCAGCTCAAGGATTATGCGGATCAGCTGCTCGAGCGGATCGAGAGCTATCCCGGTCTGACCAATGTGGACACCGATCTCAATCTCAATTCGCCCGAGCTTGCGGTGGACATCGACCGGGCGAAGGTCGCCGATCTCGGCCTCGACATGTCGGTGATCGGACGCACGATGGAAACGCTGCTCGGCGGGCGGGAAGTCACCCGTTACGAGGTGAACGGAGAGCAGTTCAGCGTGATGGTGCAGCTCAATGAGGAAGAGCGCTCATCGCCGGCAACATTGTCGCGCATCTATGTGCGCTCGCCGGAGGGCCAGATGGTGCAGCTCTCCAACATCGTGAAGGTGCGCGAGACGGTGGTGCCCAAGGAGCTGCGACGCTTCAACCAGCTGCGCGCAGTCACCATCCAGGCCAATGTGGCGCCAGGATATGCGCTGGGCGAAGCGCTCAGCTATCTCGAGAGCGCGGCGCGCGAGATTCTGCCGGCGGACGTGCTGACCGACGTGACGGGGCAGAGCCGCGAGTTCCGGACGGCAAGCTCCAATCTCGCGATCATGTTCGTGCTCGCCCTGATGTTCATCTATCTCGTATTGTCGGCGCAATTCGAAAGCTTCCGCGATCCGCTGCTCATCATGCTGACCGTGCCACTGTCGATGACGGGAGCACTGGCCGCACTCCACTACACGGGCGGGACGCTCAACGTCTATTCGCAGATCGGGCTCGTGACGCTCGTCGGCCTCATCACCAAGCACGGCATCCTGATCGTGGAGTTCGCCAATCAGATGCAGGCCAAGGGCATGACGCGGTTCGAGGCGGCCATCGAGGCGGCGGGCCTGCGCCTCAGGCCCATTCTCATGACGACAGGGGCAATGGTGCTTGGCGCCGTGCCACTGGCGCTGGCGCATGGCGCGGGCGCCGAGAGCCGGCAGCAGATCGGCTGGGTTATCGTGGGCGGCATGCTGCTCGGCACTCTGCTGACCCTGTTCGTGATCCCCGCCGTCTATACGGTTGCCGGCCGGCGCAGCGTGGCGCAAGCGCCGGCGACGGCGCAGACCGAACCGGCGGAGTGAAAGCGGCAGATACGCGGGTCAGGCCCGCGCATGACGATTGACGCTATGATCCCAACCGCCGGTCATATTCGAGCACCGCGTTGAGCAGCACTTGCGCGCCGGCGGAGCATTCCTCGAAGGTCGTCGATTCCTCTTCATTGTGGGAGAGGCCGCCGAGACAGGGAACAAAGATCATGGTGGTAGGGGCGACGCGGGCAACATAGGCGGCGTCATGGCCGGCGCCCGAGGCCATTTCGCGGGTGGTGAAGCCTGATTTCTCGGCACCGAACTTGACGCAGTCGATGAGACGGGGATCGAATTTGACGGCAGGCGAAATCCAGATGCGCTTTTCGTCGATCTCGAGTTTTTCGCCTGCGGCAATATCCGACAGTGCGGCGCGATAGTCCTTCTCCATCTGATCGAGCACGGCCTCTTCGGGGTGGCGCAGGTCGACGGTGAAGAAAACCTCGCCCGGCACGACGTTCCGGCTGTTCGGCCGATTCTCGATCAATCCGACGCTCGCCACGCCGGGGAGATGGCGCATGCCCACCTGGTGAATGGCCTCGATCATGCGCGCGGCGCCAAGAAGCGCATTGCGGCGCAGAAGCATGGGAGTGGCGCCGGTGTGCGCCTCCTGGCCCTTCACCGTCACCTCATACCAGCGCATGCCCTGAACGCCGGTGACGACGCCGATCATGCGGCTTTCCGCCTCAAGGATCGGCCCCTGCTCGATGTGCAGCTCGAACATGGCCTGGAATTTGTGGCTGCCGACGCGCTCTTTCCCGCGATAGCCGATACGCTCGAGCTCATCGCCGAATTTCCTCCCCTCCCGGTCCTCGCGCGCATAGGCATAGGCTTGAGTGAAAACGCCGGCATAGACGCCGGAAGAAAGCATGGCGGGGGCGAAACGCGAGCCCTCCTCGTTCGTCCAATTGACGATCATGACGGGCGCATTGGTCTCGTAGCCTGCTTCTTTGAGGGTGCGCATGGCCTCGAGGGCGCCGAGCACGCCCAAGACGCCATCGAATTTTCCGCCCGTCGGCTGCGTGTCGAGATGAGAGCCCATGGCAATGGGCAACAGGTCGTTGTTGCGGCCGGGACGCAAGGCGAACATGTTGCCGCAGCTGTCGACCGAAACCTCGAGGCCCAAAGTCTCGCAAGAGCGCTTGAACCAGTCGCGCACCTTGCGGTCGTCATCAGAAAGGGTAAGCCGCTTGATGCCACCCTTGGGCGTGGCGCCAAAGGCGGCCGTCTCCATGATCGAGTCCCACAGCTTCTGGCCGTCGATGACGAGATTCTGCTTCGCAGCCATTCAGGGCGTGACCTCGGCACGGGAGACGGGCTTCGGCGCCGTCAGCTCGCGGTAAGTCGAATTGGCGACATGGACCGCGGGGAAAGGCGGACGCTCGATATACTTGCCATCGCCCTTGTCGGCGCGCAGATCGCCCTCCTTCCAGACGACACGGCCGCGGTTCAGCGTCACGCGGGGAAGACCTGTGCATTTGAAGCCCTCGAAGACATTGTAGTCGATGCGGCTCACCTGCTTCTTGGCGCTGATCGTTTTTGTGGCCTTCGGGTCCCAGACGACAACATCGGCGTCAGAGCCCACGGCGATGGCTCCCTTCCTGGGAAAGACATTGAGGATGCGCGCGGCATTGGCCGAGGTCGCGGCGACGAATTCCTCCTTGGTCAGCCGGCCGGTGTTGACGCCCGCCGCCCACAGGACGGGCATGCGGTCCTCGAGCCCGCCAGTGCCGTTGGGAATCCTGGTGAAGTCCTTCGCACCCGTGCGCTTCTGCTCGGTGGTGAAGGCGCAATGGTCGGTGGCGACGACCTGGAGCGAGCCCGACTGCAACCCGGCCCAGAGCGAGTCCTGGTGCTCTTTCATGCGGAAGGGCGGCGACATGACGCGCCGCGCAGCGTGATTCCAATCGTGATGGCGGTATTCGTTCTCGTCGAGCACGAGGTGCTGGATCAAGGGCTCGCCGAACACGCGCTTGCCCGCTTCGCGCGCGCGCTTGATCGCCTCATGCGCCTGGCGGCATGAGGTGTGGACGACATAGAGGGGCGAGCCCGCCATGTCGGCAATCATGATGGCGCGGTTGGTCGCCTCGCCCTCGACCTCGGGAGGACGCGAATAGGCGTGGCCCTCGGGGCCGGTAATACCCTTCGCCATGAGCTGCTCCTGCAGCCTGAAGACGACATCGCCATTCTCGGCATGGACGAGCGGCATGGCGCCGAGCTCGGCGCAGCGCAGGAAGGAATTGTAGAGCTCATCGTCATTGACCATGAGCGCGCCCTTATAGGCCATGAAGTGCTTGAAGGTGTTGATGCCATAGGTCTTGGTGACGGTTTCCATCTCCTCCCACACCTGCTTCGACCAGGAGGTGACGGCCATGTGGAACCCGTAGTCGCCGGCGGCCCGTTCGGCCTTGCGCCGCCAGTCCTGATAGGCGGCGAGCATGGAGCTGCCCGGCGCGGGGATGCAAAAATCGACGATCATGGTGGTGCCGCCGGAGAGGGCCGCCTTGGTGCCCCACTCGAAATCATCCGCCGTGACCATGCCCATGAACATGAGTTCCATATGGGTATGGGGATCAATGCCTCCCGGCATGACGTAACAGCCGCCAGCGTCGATGATCTCCGCACCCTTGGGGGCATCGACTTTTCCCGCAACGGCGGCAATGGTCTCGCCGTCGATCAGAACATCGCCGCGTCGCGAATGATCGTGATTCACGATCGTGCCGCCGCGAATGAGTATGCTCATGAAGCTCTCTCCTTCAAGGCAACGGCCCGGCTCTCGCGTGAAAGAAAACCGGGCCGAGATGTACGCTAGAGTTTTTTGGCCGCGTCGGTGACGACGTGGCTATAGGCGCCTTCGGGCTTCTTGGTGATGACGGGATCCGAGCCGCCCTTCATCAAGGTCTCGACCGTGCGCTCATATGCGGCTTCGTCGAGCGTGCCGTCGGAGCCCTCGGTCAGCTTGTTGATCTCGCCCATCATACGCACCTGATGCTTCTCGGTCTGGGCGCCAGTGGCATCGTTCTCGAGAACAATCTTGGCTGCTTCGTCCGGATTCTCGCGCGCCCAGGTCCAGCCTTCCATGGAGGCTTTGACGAAACGCGCCATGATGTCGACGAATTTGGGATCCTTGAGCCGATCCTCCAAGACGTAGAGGCCGTCCTCGAGAGTGGCGACGCCCTGATCCTCATATTTGAAGACGATCAGATCCTCCGGCTTCATGCCGGCATCGATCAGCTGCCAATACTCATTGTAGGTCATGGTGGAGATGCAATCAGCCTGTTTCTGGAGAAGCGGATCGACATTGAAGCCCTGCTTCAACACGGTGACGCCTTCGGAGGCGCCGGTCGTCGGAATGCCGAGCTGGCTCATCCAGGAAAGGAAGGGATATTCATTGCCGAAGAACCAAACGCCCAGGGTCTTGCCCTTGAAATCGGCAGGCGCCGTGATGCCCGTGTCGTTGCGGCAGGTAAGCATCATGCCCGAGCGCTTGAAGGGCTGGGCGACGTTGACGAGGGGCACGCCCTTTTCACGCGAGGCAAGAGCGGAAGGCATCCAGTCGATGATCACGTCGGCACCGCCGCCGGCGATGACTTGCGGGGGCGCGATGTCAGGCCCGCCCGGCTTGATGGTGACGTCCAATCCATGTTTCTCGTAAATGCCCTTGTCCTTGGCCACGTAATAGCCGGCGAACTGCGCCTGGGTGACCCATTTGAGCTGGAGCGTCACCTTGTCGGCAGCCGAAGCCGCCATGTCGCTCATGCCCAGAATGGCCGCCGCCAACACCGTCACTAACCTGTTCATCGTTTCACTCCTCTAGAATTCATGATTCAGCCCGCGCGGTAGGAAGGATGCCAAAAGGTGGCAGCCCGCTCGACGAGCACAATCAAGCCATAAAAAGCCGATCCCGCCAATGCCGCTACCGCGATTTCCGCCCAGACCATGTCGAGACTCATGCGACCGACCTCTGTCGATATTCGAAAACCCATGCCAACGATCGGCGTGCCGAAGAATTCAGCGACGATGGCACCGATCAACGCCAGGGTGGAGTTGATTTTTAACGCATTGAAGATGAAGGGCAAGGCTGCCCAGAGCCTGAGCTTCAGGAGCGTGTGGCCATAGGTGGCGCCATAGGAGCGCATGAGATCGCGCTCGAGATGGCTCGACTGGGCAAGCCCGGCAATCGTGTTCACGAGCATGGGAAAGAAGGTCATGACCACGACGACGGCGACCTTGGAATGCCAGTCGAAGCCGAACCACATGACCATGATCGGGGCAATGCCGATGATGGGAAGAGCCGATACGAAATTGCCGATCGGGATGAGGCCGCGGGCGAGGAAGGGCACGCGGTCGGCGAGAATGGCGACGAGAAACCCCGAAACGCAGCCCAAGGCCCAGCCGGGAATGACGGCGCGCACAAAGGTCTGAATGAAATCGGCGAGCAAGATGCTGGATGACGCGGCGAGGCGCACGCCGATAGCCGAGGGCGAGGGGAGAAGAACCGCCGGTATGCGGAGGCCGACTGTCAAGACCTCCCAGAGAAACAGGAGAAAGGCACCGAAGCACAGGGGCACGAGAAGGTCGAGGAGGCGCTGGAGGGGCCTCGTCAAGGCACTCGCCTTGGCAAGTTCGCCTACGACTTTCCAGGCCGCCAGCCATAGAAACAGGATGGAGAGCCAGAAGCCCGCGCCCAGCCTTCCCGCATGGGCGTGCACATGGCGCAAAGCGACGACGCTCAGGAGAGCGATGACGGCCGCGCCGGCAAGCCAGAGAAGGAGCTTGCGGTCCGATGGCCGGGCAAGGTCGGGAGCGAGCGCGGCCGTGCGGCTCATGGCCTCACCCCCATGCGATCGAGCGCGAGCCTTTCGGCAGCCGCGACGCTCGCGACGAGTGCTGCCGCCAAGGTGGCGGCGGCAAACAAGGCGGCCCAGATCAGCACCGTCTGGCCATAGTAGGAGCCGGCGAGCAGCCTCGCGCCCAGACCGGCCTGTGCCCCGGTCGGGAGTTCGCCGACGATGGCGCCGATGAGCGAGATGGCGATGGCGACCTTGAGGCTCGCGAAGAGATAGGGGACGGCCGAGGGCCAGCGCAGCTTCCAGAATGTCTGCCAAGAGGTGGCGTTGTAGGTGCGCAGAAGATCGCGCTGCATGAGATCGGGTGAGTTGAGCCCCTTGACCATGCCGATTGTGACGGGGAAGAAGCACAGATAGGCGGAGATGATGGCCTTCGGCACGAGGCCGACGAGCCCCATGGAGCCCAGCGCCACGATGACGATGGGCGCAACCGCCAGGATCGGCACCGTTTGCGAGGCGATGATCCAGGGCAGAAGGCTCTTCTCGAGTGATTTCACATGCACGATGGAGACGGCGAGGAGAATGCCGAGCCCGGAACCGATGACGAAGCCGAGGAGAGACGATGAAAGCGTCACCCAGGAATGATAAAGCAGGCT
>DATBMX010000250.1:0-2229 GCA_036554625.1 Aestuariivirgaceae bacterium | reverse complement strand
CGATAGCTCCAATTTGATGGAAGGAGTGCGGCATGCAGTGATGATCAATCGCCTCACGTATGATGCCGCGATCACCCATCTCGATGCTTTGCGATGGGCAACCCAGGGGTCGGCGCGGTGTCTTGGCCGCAGCGATATCGGATCAATCGCTCATGGCAAGCAGGCCGATCTCGCACTGTTCAAGGTCGATGAGCTGCGCTTCTCCGGCGCGGCCGATCCGCTGGCTGCTCTCGTCCTGTGCGGCGCTCACCGGGCCGACCGGGTCATGATTGCCGGCGAATGGAAGGTCGTGGATGGCCAGCCGGTCGGGGTCGACGTCGAAAAGCTGCGCCATGAACACACCGCGATTGCCCGTAAAATACACTAGAAGCAGCCCCGGCGAGGCAGCGGCCGGTGTTGAGACTATTCTCAACTGCGAATATCATGGCCGCCAAAGGGTAACCTTCGTGTCCGCGGTCCAATGCTGGTTCAGCCGTTGCAACAGGCGCGCGCTTCGGGCGAGTTGGCAAAGCACAGCGCCGCCGACAAGGCCATTGAATGCAGAGGCGTTTGGAAGGTCTTTGGCCCACGCGCCGAAGAATGCCTTCAGGCGGTTCAGCGCGAAGGCCTCACCCAGGCCCAAGCTCTCAAGCGATTTGATTGCGTGGCGGCGGTCGCTGGCGTCGATCTGGAAATCCATCGTGGAGAGATCTTTTGTATCATGGGTCTGTCCGGCAGTGGAAAGTCCACGCTCGTGCGACATGTCAACAGGCTGATAGAGCCGACTGCCGGACGCATTATCGTCGATGGAGAGGATATTTCGAGCAAGAACGCCGCAGAAATGCGGCGTCTTCGTTCGGAGAAACTAGGCATGGTGTTTCAGAACATGGCGCTGTTGCCGCATCGCACGGTGCGCGACAACATTGCTTTCGGTCTCGAGTTGCGTGGCGTGCCGAAAGAGCAGCGCCTTGCCATCGCCGAAGAGAAGCTGTGCCTCGTCCGCCTTCAAGGCTTTGGCGATCGTCATCCCGATGAGCTGTCCGGCGGCATGCAGCAACGGGTGGGACTTGCTCGTGCCATGGCCGCTGATCCTGACATCCTGTTGATGGATGAACCTTTCAGCGCCCTCGATCCGCTGATCCGTCGCCAGCTGCAGGATCAATTCCTGGAACTCGCATCTCGCATGCGCAAGACCACAATGTTCATTACCCATGATCTCGACGAGGCAATACGGCTCGGCGACCGCATCGCCATCATGAGAGAAGGCCGGGTCGTACAGATCGGCTCGCCATCGGAAATTGTTCGGAATCCGAAGGATGCATATGTTGCTGATTTCGTGAAGGGCATTTCGCGCCTGAAACTTGTGGCCGCGGGAGAAATAATGGAACCCATCGAATCGCATGTCGGGCTGGAGGGTGTGGACATGAGGCTTTGCCCTCGCGCACGCATCGATGACGATCTTAACGCGCTGGTCGATCTCGCCGCGGATACCGACCTGCCGATCATCGTTGCCGCAAACGGTCGTGATGTTGGTCTGGTGACCAAGCGCCGCCTCTTGCGGGGCATCCAGGGAAAGCAAATGACATGACAGTCTCGTCCGACGTCCCGACGCTCGCCAGCTTCGTCGAGCAGAACGCCGCCTATTATTCCCGTACCTTCCAGCAGCTGGTGCAGCATCGCCGTTTCTTCAGTCTCAATCTGGCCGCTCTTCTTGCAGGTCCTCTGTGGGCTGCAGCACGCCGGCTGTGGGGACTTTTTTGGTTCGGCCTGTTTGGTGAGCTGCTGGCGATCATCCTTGCTGGTCGCGCCTTGCTTTCGCGTGAAGCGGAGTCTGCATCGGCAGGAGTCGACTGGTCAGCCCTCCTGACGGCACTCTGTTTGTTTGCCGCCGTGCGCCTGATCGTCTCCCTGCTGGCGAATGCCGCCTATCTTCGCCGCTACGAGCGATGGCGCGTCGACAACAGCATAGGAGGGGGCTTCGGCGGCCGCCCCCTGCTCGCCGGAGTGAGCTTGCTGCTCGCGATCTATCCGCTGACTCTTTACCGGTTCTGGAGCGTACAGATTCCTGCGGAGTTGGCAGCCTTTCCCGCCGCGAAAGGGTTCGCGAAGGGCACTGCCAATGGCATCAGCGCCCTGTTCGATTGGATGACGATAGAATTTGAAGCTTTCTTTGACGCGGTAACGGCGTTCATCCGGGTGGTCCTCAACCACATAGACCTGATCTTCGTCACGACTCCCTGGCCGGTGACG
>DATBMX010000486.1:0-5646 GCA_036554625.1 Aestuariivirgaceae bacterium | reverse complement strand
CGAGACGCAAAGTCATTTTTGCGAAGGCTGGGCGTTTGTCTCTGACAAGCTGAGTGACGCGAATCGGAATTGCGAGATTCCGCTAACGCGTGATCTTTGTCGGACGCCGCCTCGGTTTGTTGTGAACAAGAAAAGAGGCGTCGAACGAACCATGTCGGATGCGGAGAAGGACGGATTGAAAGGCAGCTGGAACAACATTGCAAAGCGCCTGCGGGCCGAGCTTGGCGAGGATTTGTATTCCTCCTGGTTCGTGCGCATGGAGGCGGAAGAATGCCGCGACGGGCAGCTTGCCGTCTCTGTGCCAACGAGATTTCTTCGCAATTGGATTCAATCGCATTACGCCGACAAGCTTCTCAAAGTGGCGCAAAGCGAGCTTGGCGCCGTCGAAACGGTCGCCATTCACGTGCGCACCCGTGGCCTGCCCACCCGGCCGGCCGAGCTCGTCGAGCGGCAGTTGGAGCCGGTTGAGCTGCAGGCGACCCCGCCAGCGCCGGAACCTGTCGCCCTCGAGAAGATGCAGATCGATCGCGGCTCACCGCTCGATCCCTCCTGCACTTTCGAGACCTTCATTGTCGGCGCCTCCAATGCTCTCGCTCATTCCGCCGCCATGCGCGTCGCCAACGCCGCGCCGGGCTCTGCCCTTGCCTTCAACCCGCTGTTCGTTCACTCGGCAGCCGGCTTGGGCAAGACGCATCTGCTTAACGCCATCGCCTGGTACATCCGGCGCATGCATCCCGAACGCCGCGTTCTGTTCATCAGCGCCGAGCGCTTCATGTATCACTTCATAAACGCCCTCAAGGCGCGCGATGTCATCAACTTCAAGGATTATTTTCAGTCGATCGACGTTCTGCTTATCGATGACTTCCAGTTCCTCCAGGGCAAGTCGATGCAGCAGGAGTTCTGCCATACCTTCAATTCCCTGGTCGACAACAAGCGCCAGGTCATCGTCGCCGCTGACGTGCCGCCGGCGCAGCTGGAAAGCATCGATCAGCGCATGCGCTCGCGCCTGACCGGCGGGCTGGTGGTCGACATCGAGGTGCCCGACGTCGATCTGCGCTGTCATATCCTCGAGGCGCGCCTGCGCGCCGCTCAAGGCCGCGATCCTTCCCTGACCGTCGGCAGCGACGTTCTCCAATTCATCGCCAACAAGGTCAATGGCGGCGGGCGTGAGCTCGAGGGCGCGCTCAATCGCGTCATTGCCAATCAGCAGCTCACCCGGGCCCGCATGACGGTCGACCTTGCCGCCATGACGCTGCGCGATCTGGCCCATGCCGCCGATGTCACCCGCATTCGCATCGACGATATCCTCAAAGTGGTGGGCCGCCACTACAACGTCGCCCGCGCCGACCTCCTGTCGCCGCGGCGCGCCCGCTCCATCGTTCGCCCGCGCCAGGTCGGCATGTACCTCGCCAAGAAGCTCACGCCGCGCTCGCTTCCCGAGATCGGACGCCGCTTTGGCGGCAGGGACCATTCGACCGTGCTCCACGCCGTGCGCAAGATCGAGGAGCTGATCTTGACCGATGAGCACCTTGCCCGCGAAGTGGCGCTTCTCATGCGATTGATCGAACAGCAGTGAGGTCAAGCTGCGAAGCCGGCGAGCCGCCACTTGCCTTGACTATCGATCCGCGCCAAAGTCGGTTCCCCCTTTCCAGGGGAGCGCCTGATGGCGCTGGTTAGTTCTGCAGAGGCAATCGAATGCGCGTCACCGTTGAACGCTCCGCCTTCCTTCGTTCGCTCAACCACGTCCAAAGCGTCGTTGAGCGGCGCAATACCATACCCATCCTTTCGAACGTCCTCATTAAGGCAGCGAAGGGCGAATTGCGTCTGACCGCCACCGACCTCGACATAGAGGTCGTCGAAACTCTGTCGGCCGACATAGCGAGCGAGGGAGCTTCGACTGCGCCCGCTCATATTCTCTACGATATCGTTCGCAAATTGCCTGATGGGGCGCAGCTGCAGATCGAGCAGGGGTCTGAGGACGGCCGGCTTCTTGTTTTCGCCGGCAAGTCGCGTTTTTCGCTGCAGGCGCTCCCGCCACAAGACTTTCCCGATCTGGCCGCGGGCGACATGAGCCACAGCTTTCCCATTCCCGCCGCCGATCTCAAGACGCTGATTGAAAAGACGCGTTTTGCCATTTCGACCGAGGAGACGCGTTATTATCTCAACGGCATCTATCTCCATGAAGTGGTTGCGGGCAATGCGCCGATCCTCCGTGCCGTCGCCACCGACGGCCACCGGCTTGCGCAAGTGCAATATCCAAGGCCCGAGGGCGCCAAAGCGCTGCCCGGCATCATCGTGCCGCGCAAGACGGTGCTTGAACTTGCCAAGCTCCTCGAGGCCGCCGATGGCGACATCGACATCTCCTTGTCGCCATCCAAGATTAGATTCGGCATCGACGGCTTGACCATTACCTCCAAGCTGATCGATGGGACCTTTCCTGACTATGAGCGGGTCATTCCTCGCAACAATGAGAAAATCCTCACCGTCGACACCAAGCTTTTCACCCAGGCCGTCGACCGCGTGTCGACTGTGTCCAGCGAAAAAGGACGCGCCGTCAAGCTCAACATATCGGCCGAGCGGATCGTCCTCACCGTCAACAATCCCGATTCGGGCTCGGCCGAAGAGGAATTGAGCGCAAGTTACGATGCCGATCCTCTCGATATCGGCTTCAATTCCCGCTATCTCCTCGACATCATGGGCCAGTTTCGCGGCGATTCCGCAAATTTCGAATTTGCCGATGCCGGTTCGCCGACCATCATTCGCGATCCCTCCGACGGTTCGTCGCTTTATGTCCTCATGCCGATGCGCGTCTAGAATGGACGGGCGGCGCGAAAGGCAAGCGTGGCGCTTCAGGCCCAATCCCTAGCCGTCAGGCAGCTGACGCTGAAGGACTTCCGCAACTATGCTGATCTTCGGCTCGATGTCGCCTCCCAGGCGATCGTGCTGACGGGCGAGAACGGCGCCGGCAAGACCAATCTTCTTGAAGCCCTTTCCCTTCTGGCGCCGGGCAGGGGCCTGCGCATGGCATCCTTCGACGAGTTGACCCGCCACGGCGCGCAAGGCGGCTGGGCCGTAGCCGCGAAAATCATGGCCGCCGGCAGCGACATCACCCTTGGCACTGCCTATGACGGCGGGCCCGCAGACGCTCGCTCCGCTCCCCGCCGGACCATGATCGACGGCATTCCCCGGAAATCTTCGGGCTCGCTCGCCCGCTACATGCGCGTCCTCTGGCTCACCCCCGCCATGGACCGCATCCTTTCCGGTCCCGCCGGCGACCGCCGCCGGCTTCTCGACCGCCTTGCCACAGCCATGGACCCCGATCATCAGGCGCGTGCATCGAATTTTGACAAGCTCCTGCGCGAGCGCAACCGCCTGCTGGTCAAGGGCGCCCACGACCCTCTTTGGCTGGCGAGCCTCGAGCACCGCATGGCCGAAGAGGCGGTGGCTCTGGCGGCTGGCCGCGTCGCGTCGATAGCCACGCTCAAGACCCATCTGAAACCTGAATCCTCCCCATCCTTCCCTTGGGTAAACTTGACGCTGGACGGAGATCTCGAGCGGGATCTTGAGACGACGCCGGCCGTGCAGGTTGAGGACCGCTATCGTAGAATGCTCTCCGATTCGCGGACGCTCGATCGGGCGGCCGGACGCACCCTTAAAGGTCCTCACCGCAGCGATCTGAACGTCGTTCATGGACCCAAGGGTCTCGAAGCGGCGGCCTGTTCCACGGGCGAGCAGAAGGCGATGTTGATCGGCATGGTTCTGGCGCACGCAAAGGCAATGAAAAACACCATTGGCGGTATGCTGCCCGTCCTGCTACTCGATGAAGTGGTGGCGCATTTGGACCTGGAACGCCGATCGGGATTGTTTCGCGAACTGCGCGATCTTGGGGCCCAATGCTGGCTGACCGGGACCGACCGGGCCCTGTTTGGCAATATGGACGATCACACCGAATTCTATGCAATCAAGGAAGGCGTTCTGGCGCCGATAGGATGACGATGGCCGCAGAAGAAAGGAAGCGCAGCGCTGCCGCCTATGGCGCGGACTCGATCAAGGTGCTGAAGGGCCTCGATGCGGTGCGCAAGCGTCCGGGCATGTATATCGGCGACACCGATGACGGCTCGGGCCTTCATCATATGGTCTATGAAGTCGTCGACAATGCCATCGACGAAGCTCTGGCGGGATACTGCGACCGCGTCGTGGCGACTCTCAACGCCGACGGCTCGGTGACGGTCAGCGATAATGGGCGCGGCATTCCGACGGATATTCATCCCACCGAAGGCGTCTCCGCCGCCGAAGTCATCATGACCCAACTCCATGCCGGCGGCAAATTCGATCAGAACTCCTATAAGGTGTCCGGCGGCCTGCATGGCGTCGGCGTGTCGGTTGTCAACGCTCTGTCGGCCTGGCTGAAGCTCAGGATTTTTCGCGATGGCCGGGAATACGCCATGAGCTTCACCAATGGCGATGCCGATGCGCCGCTGCGCGAGGTGGGTGATGCCGAGGGCCGCAAAGGCACCGAGGTGACGTTCCTTCCCTCGCCCCAGACCTTTTCCATGACCGAGTTCGATTTCTCCACCCTGGAGCATCGCCTGCGCGAACTGGCCTTCCTCAACCCCGGCGTCACCATCGTTCTCGCCGACCGCCGCGGCGTCGAGCCGAAGGAGATCGAACTTCGCTATGACGGCGGCCTCACCGCCTTCGTCCGCTATCTCGACCGCACCAAGACGCCGCTGATCAGCGAACCGGTCTTCGCCCGCGCCGAGCGCGACCGCATCACCGTCGAATGCGCTCTCTGGTGGAACGACAGCTATCACGAGACCATGCTCTGTTTCACCAACAACATCCCTCAGCGCGACGGTGGTACGCATCTCGCAGGATTCAGGGCCGCGCTCACGCGCGTCGTGAGCAACTATGCCAATGAAAGCGGCGTGGCGCGCAGGGAAAGGCTCAATCTCACCGGCGATGACGCGCGCGAAGGGCTTACCTGCGTTCTCTCGGTGAAGGTTCCTGATCCCAAATTCTCCTCCCAGACGAAGGACAAGCTCGTCTCCTCCGAGGTGCGTCCGGTTGTCGAAGGGCTGCTCGGCGAATATCTCGGCAGCTGGTTCGAAGAGCACCCTCAGGAAGCGCGCCTGATCGTCACCAAGATCGTCGAGGCGGCAGCCGCGCGCGAAGCGGCGCGCAAGGCGCGCGAGCTCACCCGCCGCAAGGGCGCTCTCGATATGGCGGGCTTGCCCGGCAAGCTCGCTGAATGCCAGGAGCGTGATCCCGCCCGGGCCGAGCTTTTCATCGTCGAGGGCGATTCGGCGGGCGGCTCCGCCAAGCAGGCGAGAAATCGCGAGAACCAGGCCGTTCTTCCCCTGCGCGGCAAGATCCTGAACGTCGAGCGCGCCAGGTTCGACAAGATGCTGTCGTCGGCCGAGATCGGGACTTTGATCACGGCTCTCGGCACGGGCATCGGCCGCACCAGCGACATGGAGGGCTTCGACATTTCGAAGCTGCGCTATCACAAGATCATCATCATGACCGATGCGGACGTGGACGGGTCGCATATCCGCACCCTGCTCTTGACCTTCTTTTACCGCCAGATGACGGCCCTGGTGAAGGAAGGATTCGTCTATATTGCGCAGCCGCCGCTCTACCAGA